>JAFMJK010000230.1 GCA_017853515.1 Chthoniobacterales bacterium
GCGCTGCTCGGCGGCGACTGGCAGAAGCTGGTCTGCGAGGATCTGATCCTGCCGTCCTTCAAAATCAGCCGGCTGGAAGCCCTCGGACGCCGCATGAAGCGCAACTATGTCTTTATCATCACCTTCATCCTCGTGGCCTGGATGACCAAGCTGTTCATGCACGCGACGCCCCCGGTCAACTCGTGGGCCTCCTTTTACCAGGCACTGGGCGTGGGCGGGTTGCCCGGATGGCTCGTCGGCGCGGTGCTAGCCCTCACCATCATCAGTTCAGTCGGCCTGACCTGGTATGTCTCTGCGAACAGCGCCGGCGAGGTTACGGACCTGCGCAGCAGCCACCGCGAACAATGGCGCATATAGAGAATCTTCCCGAAGACCCCGTCGCCCGTCTGCGCGCCATTGTCGCGCTGCTGCGCTCGCCCGAGGGGTGTCCCTGGGATCGTGAACAAACGCACGAGTCGCTCCGCGCGGGACTGCTCGAGGAAGCGTGCGAAACGATCGATGCCATCGACCGCGCCGACGACACCAACATGTGCGAGGAACTCGGCGACCTCCTTCTCCAGGTTGTGTTCCATACGGATCTGGCCGCCGAGCGAGGCGCTTTCACGCTCGAAGATGCCGCGCGCCGCAATTGCGAAAAACTCATCCGCCGGCATCCGCATGTCTTCGGCGACAGCGACGCCGCCGACACCGGAGCCGTTTTGCGACAGTGGGAGCAAATCAAACGCCGGGAAAAGGGTGAAACGGCATCGATCATGGACGGCATCCCGCGCGCCTTGCCCGCACTGATCCGCGCGGCCAACATCCAAAAAAAGGCCGGACGCGTCGGGTTCGATTGGCCGGATACGGTCGGCGTGATCGACAAGTTCCGCGAGGAACTGGCCGAACTGTGCGCCGAGTTGGATGACGCTGACCCGCGGCGCCTCGAGCACGAGATGGGAGATATTCTTTTCACCGCGGTCAACATGGCGCGCAAGCTCGGCGTGGAACCGGAGTTGGCTCTCGAGCACGCCAACCAGCGCTTCATTGCGCGCTTCCAGCACATGGAACAAGCCGCCGCCGCCTCGCAGCAGAAACTCGAAGACCTTTCCCTCGAAACACTGGAAGAACTCTGGCACGCCGCAAAAGCACAAAACTTGTAGCCGCGGTCTGTGACCGCCGGTCCCTTCATCCAGCATGACCCGCCACCACACGATCAACGCGGTCATCTCGCTGTTCCTCGGCGCCGCATTGCTCGCCGCGCTCTGCTTCGGCGTCATGCAGGCGCTCTCATGGGATTGGTCCGGCGTTTGGGACTATCGGCAGGTTTTTTGGAACGGTTGGCTGCACACCATCTGGATCTCCGCGGCTGCGCTGGTCTTGAGTATTGCCCTGGGACTCCTCATCGCTCTCGCCCGTCGCTCGCACTATCCCGCGCTGCGCTGGTTTGCCGCCGGATATGTGGAAGTCGTCCGCGGCACGCCCCTGCTGGTCCAACTTCTCATTCTCTTCTACGTGGTCGCCAACGCGATCGGTCTACAGGACCGCTACACCGCCGGAGTGGTGATCCTCGCCATTTTCAGCGGAGCCTACATCGCGGAAATGATCCGCGGCGGAATCGAAAGCGTAGGCAAGTCGCAACTCGAATCCGCCCGCGCCATCGGGCTGACCCGCGCGCAAACCTATCGTTACGTCATTTTTCCGCAGGCTCTGCGCAACATTTTGCCGCCCCTGGCCGGCCAGGCAGCGTCGATCATCAAGGACAGCTCGCTTCTATCCATCCTCGGCATCGAGGAATTCACCCTTGCAGCGCAGCAGGTCAATTCCGCCACCTACAGCACCCTGGAGAGTTACCTACCGCTGGCCGTCGGCTACCTCGTCCTCACCCTGCCCGTCTCGCTTTTCGCCCGCCACCTCGAACGCAAATACCGGTATGAAACATGAAGAACAGTTGAGGGTTGAAAGATGAGAGTTGATAGAAAACATCCCCTACTTGTAGCGGCGTTTTATGAACGCCGGAGGCTTAGATCCCTCAACCCTCAACCCTCAATTGCCTCCGGCTGTCTCCGCTACGCTACGGCTCTCAACTAGAAATGCTCCTGCATTTACATCAGCTGACCAAAAGCTACGGCCATCACACCGTGCTCGACGGGATCACGGCGGATCTCGATTTTCCCCACGTGCTCGCGCTGCTCGGACCATCGGGCGGCGGCAAGTCGACGCTCTTGCGCTTGATCGGAGGACTGGAGACCCCCGAGCAAGGCTCGCTCCGTGTCGACGGCCAACAAGTCCCGCAGGACGAGAAGCAACTCCGCTTTTACCGCAGCCAGATCGGAACCGTTTTCCAATCATGGAATCTGTTTCCGCACATGGACGCCGTGAGCAATGTGATGCTTCCGCTTACCGCCGTGCATGGACTCAGCCCTGATGAGGCCCGGGCCCGCGCCGAAGAATTGCTCGACCGCCTCCATCTCAACGGCCACGCGCACAAACGTCCGGCGGAATTGTCCGGCGGTCAACGCCAACGCGTGGCCATCGCCCGCGCCGTGGCCATCCGCCCGAAGCTGCTTCTCTTCGACGAACCAACCTCGGCGCTCGATCCCGAAATGACCGCCGAGGTTCTCGAGGTGATCGCCGACCTCAAAGCGGAGGGCCGGACCTTCATCCTGGTCACCCACGCCATGAACTTTGCCCGGACGGTGGCCGATGAGGTCGCCTTCCTAGCCGCCGGAACAATTATCGAGCACGACTCCGCGGAAAAGTTTTTCGCGCGTCCCCAGTCGGAGACGGCCCGGCGCTTTCTCGATCGGGTTTTGAAGTATTGAGCGGCGCCGGTCAGAACTTCGCACCGATGGAGAAGTAGATGTTCTGGCTGGTCTGGTCGGCGTTGGCCGCGGCGGCGTTCCAGAAGAAGGACGCCTCCCACGTGTCGCCGAAGTTCAGGCCCACACCCGCGCCCGCGTAGAAGTAATCCTGCTGCGGTTGCGTGGTTTGGAAGCCGAAGGGCGAGGACGGTCCGCCGGTGTTGAACGACGAGTTGATCGTATACGCGTTCTGCAGGAACTCGTGCTGCCAGCTCGCGCTGACCATCGGCGTGACCGAGAATTTCTGGGTCACCTGCCAGCGAC
>JAFMJK010000231.1 GCA_017853515.1 Chthoniobacterales bacterium
TCGGCCGCCTCGGCCGCGGTCGGCGTCACGCGGTAAGGGTCCGCGGCTGCCCCCGCGCTTGCCCCGCGCCCGCCGGCACGGCAATTTCTCCGTCGTGCCCGATCTGACCGACATCGCCTCGCTCCGCGTGGCCGCCCGCGAAGGCCGCACCCGCGCGGTCTTGCCGGTGCTGGTCGACGCGGTTACCGAAAAAGCATCGAAGGACGGCAAGCCTTTCCTCGAGATCCAACTCGTCGATGCGCGCGACCGTTTTGTCCTGCGCGTCTGGTCGGACAACGGCCAATTCGCTTCCGCGCAGGAGTTGGCCACCGGTGCCTGCCTCCAACTCGAAGGTGAATTCACCGTTCATCCGCAATTCGGCCTGGAGGCCAAACGCTGGAGCTTCGCTCCGCTGACCGGCGCGGCCAAAGACGAGTTCCTCGCCGGCCCGGCGGATTTGCGCGCGCGGCAGGATGCCGATTACGAATTCATCACCGGCCAAGTCGACCAACTCAAAGATCCGCGTCTGCGCGAGCTTGGTCTTGCCTTCCTCGAAAAGTTCGGCCCGCGCTTCCGCCGCACGGCCGCCGCGCGGTTTTTCCACCATGCGCGGCGCGGCGGACTGGTCGAGCACACCGCGCAGATGATGCGCTACGCCGATGCGATTTGCGCCGCGAATCCCGCGCTGCACCGCGACCTGCTCGTTTCCGGCGTCCTCTTCCACGATTGCGGCAAGCTCTGGGAAAATTGCATCGAAGAAGGCGGTTTCGCCATGCCGTTCGACGAACGCGGAGAGTTGCTCGGACACATCAATATCGGCATCGAGCTGGTCAACACCCTCTGGAAAGCGTTGCCGCTCGAAGACTGGAAAAGCATGCAGCCCGACAACGAGGACGTGCGGCTGCATCTGCTCCATCTCGTCGCCGCGCACCACGGCGAACTGGAATTCGGTTCACCGGTGCAACCCAAGACCCCCGAGGCCATCGCGTTGCATTACATCGACAACCTCGATGCCAAACTCGAGATGCTCGCGCGCGGCTACGAGAGCACGGCCACCGTGGCCGAGCGCATTTACGACAAGGTGCGTCCGCTCAACGTGCGGCTCGTTGCCCCTCTCGCCACCGGCGCATGACGCGCCTTCTCTTTTTTGCCGCGGTCGCCCTCGTTGCCTTGGCGGGCGGCGCCTTCGCGCAAGAAGCGGACGGAGCCCCGGAGCCGCGTTTGGAGCCGTCGCTTGCTCCGGCGGTCGAACCCGGTGCGACGCCGCCGCCTGCCGCGGCGGAGGTCAAGTCGGTCCTGGCCTACGCGCTTCTTCCCTCGTCGGTCGAAGGCGGAGTTATCCGCGCAGGCATGGTCGCGCGCATGGTCGACGCGGTGGTGCAAACGGTCGCCGGCAAACCGGACATCGCCTCGGCTTGGCGCGTTTTCGTCGATCCGAAAGACCGCGTGGGAATCAAAGTGTCCGCGGCGGGCGCGCCGGTTTCTTCCACCCATGCCGAAGTCGTCGCCGCGGTGGCCGCGGGCCTCGTTGCGGCCGGCGTCGACGCCGAAAACATCGTCATATGGGACCGTCTCGGGCGCGACATCGAATTGGCCGGATACGAAGAGCTCGCCACGCGCTACAAGGTGACTTCGACGGATGCGGAGGGCGGCTACGACGAAAAAGCAAAACTGTTGGCCGCGGTGATGGGAAAATTGATCATCGGCGACGTCGAGTTCGGACGCAAACGCGGCGATCAGGTGAGCAGCAACAGCCATGTTTCGCGCGTGCTCGGCGGCGTGGACAAAGTGGTGCACGTTCCCGCCTTGGCCGACAGCATGCACTCCGGCGTGCGCGGCGCCCTCGCCGGCATGGTCCTCGACAATCTCGACAACTGGCGCCGCTTGGCCCGCCCGCCGCATTACGGCGATCCGTTTCTTCCCGAGATTTACGCCGATCCCCGGCTCGGCGGCAAAGTGGTGCTGACCATCCTCGATGCCCTGCGTCCGCAATACGCGGGCGGACCTTTTCCCGGCGCCGAGTTCTCGGTCAACTACGGCGCGATCTTCGCCTCGCGTGATCCGGTGGCGATCGATGCCACGGGCATGCGTCTGCTCGATGATTTCCGCATGGACGCCAAATTGCCCGCGCTTTCCAAAATCACGCGTTGGCTCGATTCGGCCGAGGCGCTCGGGTTGGGGCGCGCCGACGATGCGCAAATCGAAATCGTCCGCACCGGCCTCGAGGGCGAGGTGCGGATGGAAGCATCGCCGTGAACGAAACCCGCATCCTCGAGCGCACCTCCCGCTCCTTTTACCTCACCCTGCGTCTTCTGCCGCGCAGCGTGCGCGCGGACGCTTCGCTCGGGTATTTGCTCGCGCGGGCCACGGACACCATTGCGGATACGTCCACGCATCCTGCCGCGCAGCGCGCGGAAATGCTTCGTTCCGCGGCCGGTTCGCTGGGCCGCGAGACGGTCGAGGGTTACGAGCCATCCGCGTGGTCCGCGGCGCAACGCGATCCGGCCGAACGCGCATTGCTCGCCGGTTTGCCGGACCTGTGGCGTCGCATGGCCTCGCGCCCCGCGCCGGCCCGCGACCGGTTGGTCCGCGTCATGGCGCACATTGTCGGCGGACAACTCATGGACCTCGAACGGTTCGGTGCGGGCGCGCCGCCGCTCGATGATTCCGAGTTGGATCGCTACACCTTCCTGGTCGCCGGCAGCGTGGGGGAATTTTGGACCGAGCTGTGCGAAGCGGCACAGCCCCGTTTCGCCGCCGCGCCGGCCGGGGAAATGCGCGCGCATGCGCGGCGTTACGGGCAGGCTTTGCAGTTGGTGAACATCATCCGCGACCGGCGCATGGACGCCGCGCTCGGGCGCATTTACGTGCCCGACCATGATGTGGCCCGCCGTTCCGCGCAGGCGCGCGAATGGTTGGCCGAGTCCGTGCCGTATTGTGCCGCGTTGCGTTCCGGACGCCTGCGCTATGCCACGCTGCTGCCCGCGCTGCTCGGATGGCGCACGCTCGCCATGGAGACGGCGCGCGTTCCCGGAACAATCACGCCGGCCAAGGTCCCGCGCTCCGAGGTGCGCCGCTGGATGCGGCGCGCCCTGCCGGTCTGGTGGTCGCGGGC
>JAFMJK010000037.1 GCA_017853515.1 Chthoniobacterales bacterium
GACCAAGAAGCCATGGGGCGGCGAATTTCCGCGCGTCACCGTGCGCGACATTGTCCGCTCGCAGCTCCCGCTTCTCGACCACTTCGGCATCGCAAAACTCCACGCCGTGGTCGGAACTTCGCTCGGCGGCATGATGGCCCTCGACCTTGCCGTCCACGAACCCGACCGCGTGGCCAATGTCATCACCATCGGCACGGGCCTGCGTTCGCACGGACTGCAGCAGATGCACAATCTCGAGCAGATCATCGCCATCACGCGCGATCCGGATTTCCGGGGAGGGGACTACTACGGCACGCCGGGCCCGGTCCACGGACTCGCTCTGGCTCGCATGATCAGCCACAAAACGTTCCTCTACGCCGACGTCATCGAGGAGCGCGCCCGCGTCGATATCGTCCAACCCGAGGCGGACCTGCCATGGTATAGAATCTCGCGCTCGCTCGAGAGCTACATGCTCTATCAGGGCCAGAAATTCGTGAAGCGCTTCGACGCCAACACTTATTTGCGAATCATCGACGCCTGGCAGCAGTTCGATCTTTATGCCGACGCGAAGGCGCACGGCAAGTCATCGGTCTTCGAGGGGTGCAAGGACCAGCGTTATCTGGTGTTCACCATCGACAGCGATTGCTGCTTCTATCCCGACTACCAGACGGAGATCTGCGCTGAGTTGAAGCGGGCCGGCGTTCCGCACATGAGGTTGACCGTCCACTCGGAAAAGGGGCACGACTCGTTCCTGCTCGAGCCCAAGCTGTATACGCCGCACTTGGCTTACGCGCTGACCCACTGAGCGGTGCGGCTCAGGAAGCGCTTCACCAACAACACGGCGGCCACAGCCAAACCGAGCGCCAGTCCGGTCCACATGCCTTGTGCGCCCATGTCGGTGTAGAAGGTCAGCCATGTGCCCAGCGGGAGTGCCACCGCCCAATACGCCGCGACGGTGATCACCATGGGGCCAGTGGTGTCGCGCAAACCGCGAAGCAAACCGGAACCGACGACTTGCACGCCGTCCACCAATTGGAAAATGCCGGCGACGACAAGCAAAGAGGCGGCGATCGATATCACCGCGCTGTCTTTGATGAAAGCGGAGGCAATCCAATGGTTGGCCACGAGCAGAAGGACGGCGAATGCCGCCATCACTCCGACGCCGAGCGCCCAGGATCCCGCCGCGATCGGACGAAGCATGTCGTTGCGGCCGGCGCCGTTGGCTTGTGCGATGCGGACGGTGGAAGCCATGGCCACGCCCAGCGGGAACATGAAAGTGGTCGACGCGCAAGTGATGGCGATTTGATGCGCGGCGAGCGGAACCGCGCCGAGCTTTCCGATCAAAATCGCGGCAACGCTAAACGCCCCCACTTCGCTGAGCAGGGCCAGTCCCGCGGGAACACCGAGACGGAGCAGCGCCGCGTGTTCCGCGAGAAGCGAAGAGTCGAGGGTGAGCCGCTTGCCCGGCCGCGCAGGGCCGCGCCACACATACCAGGCCAACCCCGCGGCGGTCGCGATACGGCTGATCAACGTGGCCCAGCCCGCGCCGGTCAGTCCCATGGCCGGTGCGCCGAGCTTTCCGTAGATCAGCACCCAGTTGAGGAAAACGTTGAGCAAGACGCCGCCCATCATGATCCAAAATCCCGGCCAAGGCCGCGATTGCGAATCCAGAAAAGTGCGGAAGACGGCGATGAGGAACGACGGCAGCAACGACCAGCCGACGATCAGCGTGTAGGCGCGCGCCTCCTCGACGACGCCCGGAGCCTGGCCGAAGTAGTGGAACAACGGATAGATCGCGTGGAAGAAGACCGCCGCCCCCAGGCCGAACGCCAGAGCCAAGCCCAGCCCGGCGTGAAAGGCGCGTGCCATCGATTCCGAAAATCCCGCGCCATGGGCGTGCGAGACGCGCACCGACACGGCGGTGAAAACTCCGTAGCCCCCGATGGCCACCACCATGATGACGCTGTTGGAGAACGAACATGCGGCGAGCGGCAGAGTTCCGACCTGGCCGACCATGATGGTGTCCGCCACACCCATGAGCATCTGGCCGACCTGCCCCGCCGTGATCGGCAGGGCCAGCCTGAGGGTGGGTGGAAGTTCCCGCAGCGCGGTCCGGGTAAAACTCATTCGAACGGTTCATTGTGATGTCCGGACCCGCGCGCGTCGAGGTCTTGCCCCGAGCCCCGCCGCTTTGCATGATGCGGTTGTGGAAGCAGCGCCGCTCAAATTTCTCGAGAGACTGATCGAAACTCCTTCGCCATCGGGCTTCGAGGCCGGAGCCCAACGCGTCTGGGCCGACTATGTGAAACCGCATTGCGACGAGTTCCGCAGTGATGCTTACGGAAATTGCTTCGCTCGTCTGGGGAATGCGGACAAGAAGCCGCACGTCGTCCTCGCCGGGCATATCGACGAACTCGGCTTCATGGTCTCGCACATCAGCGACGACGGCTTTCTTTTTGTCCAAGGCATCGGAGGAACCGACCCGGGCCTCTTCCGCGGCCAACGCGTCCGCGTCCACGGACGCAAGGGCAGCATCGCCGGTGTCACGGGCTCGCTCGCCATCCATCTCCAAGCCCCCGATGACCGCAAGAAAGTGCCGGAAATGCACGAGATGTATATCGACATCGGGGCCGCTTCGAAAGCCGAGGCCGAAAAGCACGTGCGCGTCGGCGACGCCATCACCTACGCGGACGGATTCGATCTCCTGGAAAACCATCGCGCTGCGGCGCGCGGCTGCGACAACCGCATCGGTGTTTGGTCCGCGGCCGAGGCCTTGCGGCAACTCGCGGCCAAACCGCCCGCTGTTTCCGTCACTGCCGTATCGACCATCCAGGAGGAAAACGGTCTCTACGGCGCAACGATGGCGGCCTACTCGCTGCAACCCGACGTCGCGCTTGTCGTCGACGTGACGCACGGCACGGACATTCCGAATTGTTCGAAGCCCAAACACGGCGACGTGCGGCTCGGCAAGGGGCCGGTTATTTCCCACGGAAGCTCGAACCATCCGGTGGTCGTCGAGCGCCTCGTCGCCGTCGCGCAAAAGGAAAAGATTCCCGTGCAGTTCGAGGCCAATCCGCGTCGCACCGGAACGGATGCCGACGCGTTTTTTCTCCAGCGCGGCGGATGTCCCACGGTGAGCATCGGTCTGCCCAACCGCTACATGCACTCCCCGGTCGAAGTGATCGATCTGCGCGACCTCGACGCTCTGGCCAGATTGCTGGCCGCTTTTTGCCGCTCGGTGAAGCCGGGCGAATCTTTTCATGTCAAACTCTGAACCTATGAGCAAACCCGTCTCCGATTTCATCCGTCACCACTACCGCCACTTCAACGCCGCCGCGCTGGTCGATGCCGCCGACGGTTACAGCAAACTCGTCGACAACGGCGGCAAAATGCTCGTCTCGCTCGCCGGGGCGATGAGCACGGGCGAACTCGGGCTTTCCCTCGCCGAGATGATCCGCCGCGACAAGGTCGCCATCATCTCCTGCACCGGCGCCAATCTCGAGGAGGACATCTTCAATCTCGTCGCCCACGACTACTACGAGCGTGTCCCGCATTACCGCGATCTCACGCCCGCCGACGAGCAGGCCCTGCTCGACCGGCACATGAACCGCGTCACCGACACCTGTATCCCGGAGATGGAAGCCATGCGTCGTCTGGAAAAAGCCGTCCTCGAGGAATGGATGGCCGCCGATGCCGCGGGTGAGCGCTATTTCCCGCACGAGTTCATGTGGCGCACCATCAAGTCGGGCAAACTCAAGCAATACTACCAGATCGACCCGAAGGACTCGTGGGTCATCGCCGCGATGGAGAAAAATATCCCGATCATTGTGCCCGGTTGGGAGGACTCGACCATGGGCAATATGTATGCGTCCCACGTCATCACCGGGGAAATAAAAAACGTCCACACTGTCCGCACCGGGATCGAATACATGATGTATCTGGCCGACTGGTATCAAAAGACTTCACCGACACCGGTCGGCTTCTTCCAGATCGGCGGCGGAATCGCCGGCGACTTCCCGATCTGCGTCGTGCCCATGCTCCACCAGGACCTGCAGCTGGAGAACATTCCCGTCTGGGCCTATTTCTGCCAGATCAGCGACTCGACCACGAGCTACGGCTCCTACTCGGGTGCGGTGCCCAACGAAAAAATCACCTGGGGCAAACTCGAGGCGCACACGCCGAAATACATCATCGAGTCGGACGCCACCATCGTCGCCCCGCTGGTTTTCGCCCTCATCCTCGGCTGGTGACATGATCCGCGATCTCGAGCCGGGCGAGGGGAGTAACGCGCCGCGCAATGTCCTCGGCGGCCCGCTCCAGCCGTGCAGTTTCGATCCGGCGACAGGCTTTTTCCGCGACGGCCATTGCCACACCTGCGCGCAGGATCACGGGTCGCACACGGTCTGTGCGGTCATGACCGCCGAATTCCTCGCTTTCTCCAAGTCGCGCGGCAACGACCTGTCCACCCCCATGCCGCAATACGATTTCCCGGGTCTGAAACCCGGCGATCATTGGTGCCTCTGCGCCGGACGCTGGCTCGAAGCCTACGAAGCCGGCAAGGCCCCGCAGGTGGACCTTGCGGCGACCAACGAAGCCGCTCTCGGCATTGTGCCGCTCGACGCGCTCGAACAGAACGCCGTGCAAATGTGACCCGCTGTTTGGTGCCTGGCCGGTTGGTGCGAGGATTCGATCGGCCGTCTGAGGACGAGACGTTCCGTCAAAGGGTTTGTCCGGCAGCGCTTGGAAAGAGTGCATTGCTGTCCACCTGGGCGGCAGGTATAAGCAGTTTTCTCCCATGTTGGTTTTCTTCCCCCGTGAAGCCTGTGCTGCTCGTGTCGCTCTGACCCCGGCCAATGCATCGAAGCTCAAGAAAATGGGTTTCGAGGTCGCGGTGGAAAGCGGACTTGGTGCGGATTTGGGCTGGCCGGACAGCGCCTATGCCGAGGTCGGCGCGAACATCGTCCCGGCCGGTTCGGGGACGCCGCAGGATGCCGGACTCGTTGTCCGCGTGGACAAACCGGCGGACGCGTCCGCTGCCGCTCCGCGGGGTGCCGTTCTGATCGGCAGCCTCGATCCGTTCCGCGAGCGGGCGCTGGTCGATGCTTTGGCTGCGGCCGGCGTCTCCGCGATCAGCGTTGAAATGATCCCGCGCACGACCATCGCGCAGAAAATGGATGTGCTCAGTTCGCAGGCGAGCTTGGCGGGATATGCTGCGGTTATTCTCGCCGCGGAGCGTCTCGATCGCGTGTTTCCCATGATGATGACGCCGTCCGGCACCATTGCCGCGGCCAAGGTGTTCATCATCGGTGCGGGTGTGGCCGGATTGCAGGCCATCGCCACGGCCAAACGACTCGGCGCGAAAGTGGAAGCGTTCGACACCCGTCCGGCGGTCGAGGAGCAGATCCAGAGTCTCGGGGCCAAATTCGTCAAAGTGGACTTGGGCGAAACCGGGCAGACCGAGCAGGGCTATGCCAAGGCGCTGACCGAGGAGCAACTGGCCAAGCAACGCGAGGTCATGGCCAAGTTGGTGGCGCAATCGGATGTGGTCATCACCACCGCGCAAGTTTTCGGGCGTCCGGCCCCGCGCATTCTGACCGCGGCCATGGTCGAAGCGATGCGGCCCGGCAGCGTGGTCATCGATATGGCGGCGGCGACGGGCGGCAATGTGGAAGGATCCGAACCGGGCGTGGAAAAGAAGGTCGGCGGCGCCTTGCTCATCGGCGCGCGCAATTTGGCCGACCACGTGGCGGTCAATGCCAGCCAGATGCTTTCCAACAACTACCTCGCGTTGATCGAGCACCTTTGGGACAAGGAAACGAAGAAGCTGAAGATCGATCCCGCCGAAGAAATTCTTTCCGGCTGCCTGCTGACGCACGGCGGCCGGGTGGTCCATCCGCAATTCCGCGACAAATCATGATGACTCCGATCCTCGCCGCCGCCGCGCCCGCCGGGCTCGGTGCGTACATTCCGCTCATCTTCGTTTTCATTCTGGCCACGTTCATCGGGCTGGATGTCATCCGCAATGTCTCGCGCCTGCTGCATACGCCGCTCATGTCGCTGACCAATGCGATTTCCGCCATCGTCATTGTCGGCGCCATCCTTGTGGCCGGACCGCAGATCGGGGACGAGCACCCGCTTTGGATCAGTATTCTCGGGCTCATCGCCATCGCCGCGGCCTCGGTCAACATCGTGAGCGGGTTCCTCATCACGAATCGCATGCTCAAGATGTTCAAGAGCCGCAAACCGGAGGACAAAGCGTGAGCCCCGAGTGGCGCGATACCGTCGTGCAACTGGCCTACCTCGCGGCCAGCGTGCTTTTCATTTTTTCGCTGAAGTGGATGAATTCCCCGGCCAGCGCGCGGCGCGGGGTGTGGGCGGGTGTCTGGGCCATGGTGCTCGGAGTGGGAGGCACGCTGCTCAATCCGGCTGTGGCCGTCTCGAGTCTCCCGTGGATCGCGCTGGCCGTGATGGTCGGCGGTCTGATCGGCGTGCCTTTGTCAAAAGTGCCGCTCACCGCCGTCCCGCAGCGGACCGCGCTCTCGCATGCTTTCGGCGGTCTGGCCGCCGGCTTGGTCGGAACGGCGAAATACTATCTTTGGACCCACGAAGGCGGGGAGAATCTCACGACGTTCCGCATGTTCGCCATTGCCGCGGAGGTCATTCTCGGGTTTCTCACTTTCACCGGCAGTCTCATGGCCGCGGGCAAGCTGCAGGAAATCCTGCCCGGTCGCCCGATCACCTATCGCGGCCAGTTGATCGTCAACTTTCTCACCTTGGGAGGCGCCATCGCCTGCGGGGTCGGCTTGCTCATCAACCCGCAATGGACGTTTCTTTTCCCGATCCTCATCATTCTCGCGCTGGCTTTCGGCGTGATGCTCATCATTCCGATCGGCGGGGCCGATATGCCGACGGTCATTGCCTTGCTGAATTCTTACGCCGGACTCTCGGCGGTCGCCATGGGCTTTGTCTTGGACAACACGCTGCTCATCATCGCGGGCGCGTTGGATGGTTCTTCGGGACTGATTCTGTCCATCGTCATGTGCAAGGCGATGAACCGGAGTTTCAGCAACGTTCTCTTCGGCGCCTTCGGCAGCGTTCAGGCCGACACCGGCGCGGCGGCGGGGGCGACGGTCAAGAGCGCCACGCCGGAGGAGGCCGCGGAAATCATGGAGCAGGCCGACACGGTGGTCATCGTGCCCGGCTACGGCATGGCCGTGGCGCAGGCGCAGCACCGGGTGCGCGAGTTGTACGACCAGCTGATCAAGCGGGGCATCAATGTGAAGTTCGCCATCCATCCGGTGGCGGGCCGCATGCCCGGTCACATGAATGTGCTGCTGGCCGAGGCGGATATTCCCTACGAGGACCTGGTCGAGATGGATGAGATCAACCCCGAGATGCCGCAAGTCGATGTCGTGCTCGTGCTTGGCGCGAATGATGTGGTCAATCCCGCGGCGAAGAACAATCCGAAGTCCCCGATTCACGGCATGCCGATCATCGAGGCCGATCGCGCCAAGACCGTGCTGGCGGTCAAACGCTCGATGAAGCCCGGTTTTGCCGGCATCGACAACGAACTCTACACCATGGACAAGACGCTCATGGTCTTCGGCGATGCCAAGGCGGTCGTCGGCGACATGGCCAAGACGCTGGCGGGAGACTCGGGCATGCATTGAGCCGTTCGTGCCTCATGTTCCCGTTTTCAGAGCCCTCGGGCCGCTTTGTTTTTGTCTTTCTTGCTTCGGCGGCATGCGCTTTTTCCTCGCCGGTCATCGATGATGCCGCACTCGAGGAAAAATTCACGCAGGGTCTGAACGAACCGGATGTGGTCGGGCTGAGCGGTGAACAATCCGCCAAAGCGGTGGAGGAGGCGGACGGCAAAAAAGTCTCGGCCGGCAAGGGCGCCGGCCCTGCTCCCTCCGCGGATTACGCCGACGCTTCGCGTGCGGTGGTTGTGGTCGGTTCGATCGAATATTGCAAAGAGTGCGGCAAATTCCACATGGGAGCGGTGAGCAGCGGATGGGTGATCGATCCGCGCGGGCTCATCGCGACCAACTACCATGTGATGGAGGACAAGGAAGCCGGTGAGATCGGTGTGATGGATCTCGATGGGAAAGTTTATCCGGTGCGCAAAGTCATCGCGGCCGACCGCGCGGGCGACGCGGCCATCATCGAGATCGAGACCGGCGGTGCCGAACTGCGCGCTTTTCCCCTGGCCGGCTCGGTCGAGACGGGCGAGCGTGTCCGGGTCATCGGCCATCCCGACGGCCGCTTTTACAGCCTGACCGAGGGAATCGTCTCGAGGGTGTTCACCGAGACGGTGGATGAAGAAGGCAAAGACCGTCGTACATGGATCACGGTGACCGCCGATTACGGGAGCGGGAGTTCGGGTGCGCCCGTGCTCAATGCTGCGGGCGAAGTGGTCGGCATGGTCTCCAGCACCGCGGCATTGCTGGCCGACACAGAGCAGGACAAGGAACCGAAAGCCGAGGATGTGCAGATGGTGTTTCGCGATTGCGTGTCGGTGGAAACCATGCGGCGCCTGATTTCGGACTGATGCGCATTGGCCCCGGGTGGGTCCGCGTGTAGTCTCGCCCGCCGTGGACGGAGTGATCGAGATTCTGCGCGGCCTGCTCGGCATCGCCGTGTTCGTCGGTGTCGCCGCGCTGTTCAGCTCCGACCGCAAAAATATCCCGTGGCGGGTGGTGACCGTCGGTATTTTGCTGCAGTTCCTTCTCGCCGCCATGGTCATCCACCTCCCGCCGGTGCGCATGGCGGTCGAAGCGGTCGGGTTGTTTTTTGTCAAACTGCTCGGTTTCACGAGGGAGGGGACGCGGTTCCTGTTCGGCACGCTGCTCGACGAGCAGTCGCACGGTGTGATTTTTGCCCTGGCGGTTTTGCCCTCGATCGTCTTTTTTTCCGCGTTCAGCGCGGCACTTTATTACCTCGGGATTATCCAGAAGATCGTGCGCGGCATGGCGTGGGTTTTTTCCAAGACCATGCGCTTGTCGGGCCCCGAGACGCTTTCCGCCACGGCGAACGTGTTTCTCGGACAAACCGAAGCGCCGCTGCTCATTCGTCCGTGGTTGGGCGGCATGACGCGTTCGGAAATCCTCTGCGTCATGGTTGGCGGCATGGCCACGGTGGCGGGCGCCGTGATGGTGGCCTACATCAGTCTGCTTGGCGGCGGGGACCCGCAGCAGCAGCTTGTCTTCGCCACGCACTTGCTTACGGCCTCGGTCATCTCCGTGCCGGCGGCGCTGCTCATGTCGAAGATCCTGCTCCCGCAAACCGAGGAGGTGGACAAGTCGCTGCATCTCGCCCAGGAACGTAATGGCGTGAACCTGCTCGATGCGATCTGCCACGGGACGACTGAAGGTGTGAAGCTTGCGGTCAATGTCGGCGCCATGCTGCTCGTGTTCACCGCGTTGGTCGCTTTTGTGAACTTTATCCTCGAAAATTGGATCGGTGCGCCGACCGGGCTGAATGCGCTGGTTGCTCAATGGACCAACGGAGTCTACGAAGATTTCTCGCTCGAATTTATCCTGGGTATTCTTTTCGCGCCAATCGCGTGGCTCATGGGCATCAGCGGCGACGCCATCCTGCAATCGGGTGAATTCCTCGGCTTGCGCACCGTGCTCAACGAATTTGTCTCCTTTGTCCGCTTGGGCGAAATGAAAGCGGAGGGCCTCTACACCAATCCTCGCAATCTGATGATCCTGACCTATGCGCTGACCGGCTTCGCCAACTTTGTCTCCATCGGCGTGCAAATCGGGGGCATCGGCGCGATGGCGCCTTCGCAGCGTCCGACGCTCGCCCAGCTGGGATGGAAGGCGTTGCTCGGCGCGAACCTCGCCTGCTTCATGACCGGCGCGGTGGCCGGGATCCTCTCGCCAAGGTGAACGGTCTTATTGGTAGCTCGCCTGGATGCCGAGCGCGGTGAGAAGTTCGGGAGAGATTGTTCCCGTGACCGGCATGCTGTTCTGCATCTGGTATTGCTCGATGGCGCCGGCGCAGGAGGCGGCCAAGCCGTCGATCGGGCCGCTGTAGAGCCCGAGTTTTTGCAACGCCACTTCCACTGCGGTCTCCACAGGATAAGTGGAGTAGACGGGATATTGGACGAAGTCCGGTTGTGTGACGATGGACCACCCGGCCCACGCGCCGAAGGGAACGGCATAGGGGACCCACGGGTCGCAGTTCACCGCGACATACGCGCCGTTGCGCCAGACGTAACCGTTGCGGAATCCGTCCGGCCCCACCACGGTGGCGTCGTAGTCGGTGCCGTTGATCGTGCGGACATTCACGTTGGCCGCGCCGTCGCCGTCGGAGCGGACGCGCACGTTGGCGGCATCTGCTCCGTCGTTGATGCGGAAGCTGTCGTCGCCCGTGCGTTCGATATTCGCGTCGTCGCGCACGGCGGGATCGAATCCCCCGTCGAAACGCGGGGCCTCGCCGGTGAAACCGCCGTCCTCGACGCGGTCCTCACGGAACCCGCCTTCGCGGAATTCCCCTCCGCCGCCACGAAATTCGCCCCCGCCACCTCCGCGGGAAAAACCGAGGGTGGTTGTGACGGCTAGGGCGAGGGGGACAAGAAGTGTAGCTTTCATCGGGGCGAATAAAGACGCGCTGCCCGCCGGAGGCAAGCGGGAGGCGTCCGTCGCGGGCTTTTAGACGTTGCAACTATTAGCTGATCTTATACTTTTCTTCAGATATGAGCGCTGTCTCTGCCGCCCCGAAGGTGCGCGGGCCCAATCCCTTGCTGGCCTTCGTCGGATCGTCGATCGGCAAAAAATGGGTGGTTGGCATCTCGGGCTTGCTGCTGATTCTTTTCGTTCTGGCGCACCTGGCGGGGAACCTGACCATTTACATCGGACCTTACGGAGAGGGGATCAATGTCTATGCGCAGGCCCTGCATGCCAGCCCCCTCTTCCTCTGGGCGGCGCGTCTCGGGTTGCTCGTCGTTTTCCTCGTTCACATTTTCACCACGCTCTCGCTCGTGTTGGAAAACCGTCGGGCCAAACCCACGCGCTACGCGGTCAAGGCGCGCGTGCAAAGCACGATTTACGTGCGCACCATGGCGCTGAGCGGACTCGTTGTTCTCAGCTTCCTCATTTTTCACGTGCTGCAATTCGCGGCCGGGATGAGCCCGCATTCGCATCTCTATGATCTCGAGGGCCGGCACGATGTGGCTGCGATGATCATCCTGAGTTTTCACAATCCGCTTGTCTCCGGGTTTTACCTCCTGAGTTTGTTGCTCCTCGGCATGCACCTGAGCCATGGGATCTCCAGCGTTTTCCAGACTTTCGGCCTCAACGGACGCAAATCGGCGGCCCTGCTCAAAAACGGCGGTTTGGCTGTGGCTTGGTTGTTGATGGCCGGCTTCGCCTCGATTCCCGTGGCGGCGGTGTCCGGGTATTTGAAAGTTCTTCCCGACGACCGGCGCGTCCAACCGGTTTTGACCGCTTTGCGCTGACTTATGAGCACGATCACTCTCGACCCGAAAATCCCCGCCGGCCCGCTGGCCGACAAGTGGGCCAATTTCAAGGCGGCGAGCAAATTGGTCAGCCCGGCCAACAAGCGCCGCTATGAGTTGATCATTGTGGGCTCCGGTCTGGCCGGAGGTTCCGCCGCCGCGGTCTTCGGCGAGCAGGGCTACAACGTGAAATGTTTTTGCTACCAGGATAGCCCGCGCCGCGCGCACAGCATCGCGGCCCAGGGCGGGATCAACGCGGCCAAGAATTACCAGAACGACGGCGACAGTGTGGATCGCCTCTTCATGGACACGATCAAGGGCGGCGACTTCCGCTCGCGCGAGGCCAACGTCTACCGACTGGCGCAGGTCAGCGGCCACATCATCGACCAATGCGTGGCGCAAGGTGTGCCGTTCGCGCGCGAGTATGGCGGCATGCTGGCCAACCGCTCGTTCGGCGGCGCGCAGGTTTCGCGCACATTCTATGCGCGCGGCCAGACCGGACAGCAGTTGCTCCTCGGCGTTTATTCGGAACTGAGCCACCAAATCTCGGCCGGAACGGTCAAGATGCACCCGCGTCACGAGATGCTCGATCTGGTCATTGTCGACGGTCATGCCAAGGGCATCATCACGCGCAATATGGTGACGGGCGAAATCGAGGCGCATGCCGCGGACGCCGTCATTCTGGCCAGCGGCGGCTACGGCAACGCTTTTTTCCTCTCGACCAATGCGATGGGCTGCAACGTGACTGCCACTTACCGCGCCTACCGCCGCGGCGCACTCTTCGCCAATCCCTGCTTCACCCAGATCCACCCGACGTGCATCCCGGTGAGCGGCGAATACCAGTCGAAGCTCACCTTGATGAGCGAGTCCCTGCGCAACGACGGGCGTGTTTGGGTTCCGAAGCGCAAGGAAGACTGCGGGAAAAAGCCGTCCGAAATTCCCGAGGACGACCGCGATTACTTCCTCGAGCGCAAATATCCGAGCTACGGCAACCTCGCGCCGCGCGACATTTCCTCGCGCTCGGCCAAGGAAGTCTGCGACGAGGGGCGCGGGGTCGGCCCGGGCGGGCTCGGCGTCTACATGGACTTTGCCGATGCGATCAAGCGCCTCGGCGAGAACACCGTGCGGGAGCGTTACGGCAACCTCTTCGAGATGTATGAAAACATCACGGGGGAAAATGCCTACCAGACGCCGATGCGGATTTATCCCGCGGTGCACTACACGATGGGCGGACTCTGGGTGGACTACGAATTGCAAAGCAATGTCCCGGGCCTGTTCGTCATCGGCGAAGCCAACTTTTCCGACCACGGAGCCAACCGCCTCGGGGCCAGCGCGCTCATGCAGGGCTTGGCCGACGGGTATTTTGTCCTGCCCTACACCATCGGCAATTACCTTGCGCCGCTCCGCGGCACGCGGCCGGACAAGAGCCGTCCGGAGTTCAAACAGGCCGAGCAGGACGTGCGGGAGCGGATCAGCCGGCTCCTCGCGGTCAAAGGCAAACGCACGGTCGACAGCTTCCACAAGGAAATCGGCAAGCTGCTATGGGACGAATGCGGCATGGCACGGAGCAGGGAGGGACTCGAAAAGGCAATCAAGCGCTTCGACGAGATTCGCGAGGAGTTTTGGAGCGACGTCCGCGTGCTCGGGGAGGGTGATGAACTGAACCAGTCGCTGGAAAAAGCCGGGCGCGTGGCCGACTTCATCGATTTCGGACAACTCATGTGCGAGGACGCCTTGGACCGCAATGAATCCTGCGGCGGACACTTCCGCGTCGAATATCAGACACCCGAAGGCGAGGCGTTGCGCAACGATGACGACTATTTTTATGTCTCGGCCTGGAAATACACCGGCGAACGCAACAAGCCCGAGTTGGTCAAAGAGCCGCTGCACTACGAGGGCGTAAAGCTGGCCACGAGAAGCTACAAATAGCCATGATCGCGCGTATCGCTTACCCGGTGTTTGTAGCGGCGGTCTGTGACCGCCGGATCCTTGCCGTTATATGCACCGGCGGTCACAGACCGCCGCTACAGCCCTCACGGTATTCCGCCTCAACCCTCAACCCTCATCTCTCAACTATCCCATGAACTTCCATCTGAAAATCTGGCGTCAGGAAGAAGGGGACAAAAACGGCCGCTTCCAAGATGTCGAAGCACGCGACATGCCGTCCGAGGCTTCGTTCCTCGAGATGCTCGATA
>JAFMJK010000232.1 GCA_017853515.1 Chthoniobacterales bacterium
ATTGGTGCTTCCCAAGTCTGCGGCAGAGGACGAGCCTGCACGGAAGTGTTCCCAATCCTACGTTTGGTCGTGCTGGGCAGTTTGCTCTGGATCGCGGCGCCGGTTGGCTCGAGCAGGGCGGATGCGCCGGTGGCTTTCCTCAATCCGACGAACTTCGTTTCGCTGGGCGCATCATTCAACCCGCTCGGGACCGTTTACGTGGACACGGCTACTTTGCTGATGACGGGCGCCGCAAGTTTCCAAGGTGTGTCGAGTGGCGGAACGGCGGTCTTCACTTTCGACAGCGTATCTCTCGCCGCTTCTTACAATCTCATCATCTCCGGCCCCAATCCCTTCTCGTTGCTTTCAAAAGCGGACATGACGATCGCGGGCAGCATCGACTTCAGCGCCGCCTCCCCCGGCGCCAACGGGGGAAACATCGAACTCGGCGCGAATGGCACATTGTGGGTCACAACCAGCGGACAAATCGTGTCCACCGGGGCGAAAGGGGCTGCTGGATCCGAGGGATCGGCTGGCGGCACGGGTGGCGTTGGCGCCAGCGGCGATTCCGGACAAGCAGGCGCAGATGGAGATCCCGGCGGCGACGGCAGCGGTGGTCAACAGGCCCTAGGCTCAACTCCCGGCCTTGGCGGTGGTGGCGGCTCAGGCGCGGGTCCTTCCGGCGGCGGCCGTGGCGGGGACGGGGGCCTGAGCACCAGCTACCCCGGAACCACTTCGCCTGGAAACGATGGTGTCGGTGGCGATGGCGGCGCGGGCGGCGACGGCGTGCAGGGCGAAGGCAATGATGCCGGCGGCGGTGGTGGCGGTGGCGGTGGCGCCGGACAGGCAGGCTCCGACGGCACAGACGGCATGAACGGCTCGGATGGCCTGGCCGGTTTGGTAGGAGCTTCCGGCGGTTCGGGCGATACCGGTGGCAACGGGGGCGCTGTCCTCATACATGGTCTGGTCGTGCAGATGGACGGCACAGTTACGACAACCGGTGGCGACGGGGGTGACGGAGGGAAAGGTGGAGCCGGTGGCAGCGGGGGCGCGGGCGGGGCCGGCGGGGCCGGCGGGGCGGGCGGACTCGGTGGCAACGGCGGGGCGGGCGGCAACGGCGCCAACGCCATTGGCAACGGTTACGGCGGCGATGGCGGCAATGGCGGACTCGGCGGCGATGGAGGGACAGGCGGACGCGGTGGCGATGGCGGACTCGGCGGACTCGGCGGCGATGGAGGGACAGGCGGCGACGGAGGACTCGGCGGAACCGCGGGCAACATCACCATTCTTTATCAGCAGTCGCTCACGACAAACGCACCGACCTACACCAGTGCGGGAGGGGGCGGCGGACAATCAGGCGACGGGGGAGCGGAAGGAACCGGTGGAGCTGCCGGACTCGCCGGCGATGGTGGTATTGCCGGATCCGCTGGTGTCGGAGGGACCGGAGGCTCGGGCGGACTGGAAACTGGCGACCCTTCAAGCGTGGCCGGAAGCGCCGGAACCGATGGTCCGGACGGCACCACCGGAGGCACCGGAGACTTCGGCTCCATCGGAAACATCGGCAGTGATGGGTTGCCCGGTCTTGACGGTGGCATCGGCACAAGCGGCACGGACGGGAACTTGCTGCAACAACAGCAAAATCTGGACATCGTGCCCGAACCCTCATCCTTGGCTTTGCTCGGTTTCGCAGCCGCCTCGCTGCTTGCCCTCCGGCGCTGGAAAAAATGAGTCCGCATCCGGTTCGCCATGCCGCCGGCAACGAAGCCCGGGCGAACATCTGATGCCGCACGGTGGTTGAACCGCGATTTTACACCCGCGTGAAGAGCGAGACCGACGCCCCGGCGAGGACGGCAAGGTGGTGGTGGTATTTTCCCGTGATCCTTGCCGTGGTTTTCGCGCTCTGGCAGGTGCGACTCGCCCAACGCTACGGACTCACCCCGTCGAAGGGGGGCGCGTTCGGACTTTTTTCGACGGTCGACAAGTTGGAGAACCGCAACCTCCGCGCTTACCTGCTGACCAAAACACAAGAGATCCCCTTCGCGATCCCGCAGACCGTTCCCTCGACCGAGGAACTGCGCAAGCCCATCTACCGCGCCGCCTCGCTGCCGATCGAAGCCTACCTCCAAGCCCTGACCGACGAGTTGGTCAAGAAACCCTTCACGGTTCCCTTCACCGGCATACGGGTCGAGACGTGGAAAATGGACTTCGACTCCGCGACACTCCGCGCCTCGCGGATCAAGGTGGCGTCAAGGACCGTCGACGCGAATGGTCATAAACAGCCTTAGAAAAACCGCCGCGCGCTTCGGCGACATGCTGCTCGAGAGCGACCCGCTCGATCTCGTCATCCGCGCCACGCTCCTGCTCTTTGCCGGCATGCCGGGCATCCTCGGCGTCGAGTGGCAATACCAACTGGCCATCCGCGGCCTCGCGGTGATCGGCATCCTCGCGCCGGCGGCCGGACGCAGCGCCGCCTTCTGGTGGGCGTTGGTGACGATCTTCTTTGTCAAATCGGCCGATCACTGGTGGATCCAGGACAACCATATCTTCTTGCTCAACTGGTGGTGCCTGACGCTCGCCATCGCGCTGTCCACCCCGGACCCGCGCCGCATCCTCGCCGCCAACGCAAGACTGCTCATCGGGCTGAGCTTTTTTTTCGCCGTCCTGTGGAAGGGATTCCTGTCGCCCGATTACATGCGCGGCGATTATTTCCATTTCACCTTCCTCACCGACTCGCGGGTGTCCGGCATCGGCACATTGCTCTGCGGGATGGACCCGCTGCAATACCGGCACAACTACGACGCGATGGGCCTGCTCGGCAGCTACAAGGCGGAGGTGCAAAGCGTGCAACTGGAGGGCACGCCGGTGCTGCGGATGCTCGCCGTGGCGGTGACGTGGTGGACTGTTCTGATCGAGGGCGCGCTGGCCCTGCTCTTCCTGCTGCCGTCCAAGTTCCGGTGGACGCGGGGGAGGAACGCGGCGCTGCTCCTCTTCGCAGGGACGACGTATCTGGCCATGCCGATCGTGACGTTCGGATGGACGCTGATCACGCTGGGCTTGGCCC
>JAFMJK010000233.1 GCA_017853515.1 Chthoniobacterales bacterium
TCCGGGGGCTCATTATCCCGCCCGCCCCGCAGTCCGAAAGTCGTGGG
Source organism: Chthoniobacterales bacterium (assembly GCA_017853515.1). GTDB lineage: Bacteria > Verrucomicrobiota > Verrucomicrobiia > Chthoniobacterales > JACTMZ01 > JACTMZ01. The sequence goes on from JAFMJK010000233.1 coordinate 48, forward strand.
CTACCGCAAGAGACGAGGGCTGCAAAGCGTTTGGCTCGGGCAATACTGCTGTGGTACGAAACGACATGAGTGGCGTTGCATTCCCGCATCACGTTTCGAAGTGCGATGACGGCAGCCAATTCGTCTGCCGCGACTTCGGGGGGGCGCCCACTTCTTCGTCCCACCAAATAGGCGTTGCGATCTATCAGTTCCGCCACTCGGGTGCTACTCACAGCATGAGCTGCGATGCGGTAGTCGCACAACACAGGAGGCTTGGTTTCTAGCGCCTTCTTGAACGAGAGAGAGTGGGACACCGTGCCGTAAATACGTCGATCGTCCATGCAAAGCACATCATCACGGGTGCCGCGGTAAACCCGCTCGGTAGCGGTCATGAAGAGTCGATGTCGAATCCGCACTCTGCTGTCCAACAACAAGCAAGCCGCTTCTCGGTTTTTCCTGCCTACGGTCTTGTGAGCTTCGTCGAAGATGCCCAGATCAAACCTAATGCCCTTGCGTCTGGCGGCGGCGGCTAAGACGGCTCCGCTCTTATATGTCGTGAATACGACAAGTCGGGCGTGGCGGCGATCCTCAAGACAGTTCGCTATCTCATTCGGTTCCGTATAAGCGGGGACTCCTAAGTCAGAGACGAGCATGGAAACGTCGTCGTCTGAGATGTTTCCAGCGTCTGAGCAGACACAGACGTAGTGCATCGGGTCTGAGTTAGCGACTGCTTCGCGAAGCCATACCTGGAGCGTCTGATTCAAAAGCCACAAGGTCGGGGTAGCAACGACGACAGTGCGGGCGTCGACTTTTTGAGCAACCCAATAGCCAATCAGTGACTTTCCAGTGCCACACGGCATTATGAGTTTCGTTCGCCTCTCACCCGCAGAAAACTTCTCGCAAACGTCGCGGACAGCTGCTGCTTGGTACGTGCGGGGCTTCTTGGGGGAAATGCTGAAGGGTCGACCCTTCAGCTTTTTTCGCAAGTTGTCAAAAAAATCGGCTTGCAGCCCAAGCCACTTGTCCAGCAGGACAAAGCCGACGCGGGCATCATCGACCACATATGCCGTAGGTCGCTCGGCAGTGGCACAGACGAGGCCGTAGGAAAAAGGAATTGGGCGAGGTTTGGCGAAGGCATCGCCGTAGTAGGTGGATATAGATTGCCACGTCGCCGAGTTCTTTGTGAGACCGCGAAACTTGCACTGAATGGCCCAGTAATCGCCGGATCGTGTGCGTGCGACTAGGTCTATCCCCTTCTCTGGGAGGCGGAAATCCAAGTCTCGCCTTGCTTCGTCAGGCAGGGAGTCGCTGTGCCAGACGCTCTCCAGTTCCATGCAATACTTCGGATCCCATAGCAGGTAGTGCCTGACCAATGCTTCAAAGGCTTGTCCTTTTGCGGACTTAGACAGGTCTTTAGACCAACTCTTGTGAAGAGAGCTGAAGTCGTTGTGACAGCCTAGTGATTCAGCCAACTGGCGGTCGCGAGGCGATATCGCGAAAAGAGTTCTCATTGTGTCCACAACAAATAGGCATGCCATTCCGGAGAGGGGGTCCATCCTACTCTGACTGCCGCGTGAGTAAAAGTTTCAGGCTCGCCCAATTCGGCTCCCACGAGATCTGCGGATGCGCCCGAGGGGCGTGGGGTTGCCCGTGCCGTCACGCCCCGACATTCATGTCGGCCTTCCAGGCCCCCGCACGCCCGCACGGCGCCTTCGCTTCGCCATGCCTAGCGGCACAGGGCAGCAGCGGCGGCTCGTCGGCTTGGGTAACCCCTCACCCAGTGCGCAAGCAGCAATCAGCTGGTGCGCAGGCTCAGGGGGGATGCGTGCTAGGGGGAGCTTGCGGCCCGCAAGACGCGGTCCGCAAGCGAAATCAGTTCCTCTTCGGACATGTGCCGGTAGTCCGGCTTTTGGTTTTCGCAGACTTGGATCAATCGGAGTGTGGCCTCCAGGTTCTTCAGGGCGGCTAATCCCCCGCGTTCCAGGTCCCGATTCAGGCAGGCTAGCCATGCGGCACAGAACCTTTCCGCCCCGCCGTAGCCCCGAACCATCGCTGCACACAACACCTTGATCCGGTGCTCCGACGTAGCGTCGCGGACGCTCGCCAAGTCTCTGGCTATGCGTCGCTTGCCGACGCGGGACCGAATCGCTGCCCTACGGTAGCGTTCAAACTCATTGTGGCACTGCCGACACTGCCGCATGCGTTGCTCAGCGTTGCGACGCCGACGCCGGAACTGGGCGATTGGTTGGACGTGCAGGCAGGTCTCGCACAGCCGAAGCGAGGTTGGGGCGGTTTCTGGGAGGCAATGCATATGCATGTGTCTGGCTTTCTATCAACGGGTTTCGCGAGAAAAGCGACTTGCAGATGACCGGTGCACAACAGGTATACTTCCGAACAGTAATCGGCCGAGGTGTGCCACTCCAGGCGCACCACAAGGCCTATTGTCTGCCGGAATGTTTATGGCGATTCGCCAAACCCTGCCGACCGCAGGCCGGAGGGCGAGGCGCACCGACGAACAATCATTCCGGCCCAACCAGGGGATTCGGCATGGCAGGGAAGCTCTCGGATTACTCGCAGGCAAATTGGTCCGCGGTCTGCCGTTGCGTCGGCCTAGAGGTGTACGGCGAGGCGCAAAAAGTGGCGGCAACCCCGCCCGCCCATCCGTTGGTCATACAGAGGTTCTTTCGACTACCGATAGCGCTCATTGATGCGGTCGTGGACTTCAATCGCCGGCATTCTCAGGCGTGCATCGAAAAAACCCAGGCGTTTCCCGGGATCGATCTTCCGGATCCGTGGGCGAAAGATGCTGAAGACGCGCTCCGCGCCGAAGTTACCGCCGTGCTGAAAAGGTTAAGCGGACTCGTCCGACAGCACTGGGCACTGCCGGAACATCTTGTCGCGGTCTGCGCGGACAATGCAGCTCAAGAGTTGCAACAGCAAATTGGCATTGAATATGAGGTCGGAAGGGACGCCTTCTGGCATGCGTTGCGCGGCATGAGTTC
>JAFMJK010000234.1 GCA_017853515.1 Chthoniobacterales bacterium
CCCGGCTCGGTCTTCCGCGGAGGCAGGGACCGGGAGTTGCCCGGACCTGAACCTGTTGCGGGCGGCGGACGCAAGGTCCCCCGCGCCGCAGGGTGGAGAGGCGGAGCGAAGGACGGACACATCGCCACAAATGTCAAAAACCCCGGCCCGGGAAGTATCCGGACCGGGGTTTTTGTGGTTACGACTCGGGGGAAATTATTTCCGCGCGCGGCGACGGGAAGCGTAGCCGGCCAGACCCGCGGCGCTCAAAGCGAGCAGCGCGTAGGTGGAGGGCTCGGGGACAACGCTGAGATTGTTGAAGTAGGGTTGCGCGCTGTCACCTGCTTGCATAGCAAACGCATAGAAGCGGAAGGAATTCACAGGACCAGACAAACCCGTGAGATTCGTGGTGAAGGTGCCGGCCCCATCACGATCGTTGACGGTAAGAGAAAGAGAGGACGAGCTGACCTGCGTGAAGGTCCAAGTCATCGCGGCAGTGCCATAGCCGAAGCCGATATCCGTTCCATTAAATGTGATCGCGGAACTGCCAGCATTGTTGACATTAACAATTTGGCCTACGCCGGGCGTGCCTGTGTAGAGATTGAAGCCCTTGTTGCCGCCGGAGCCGCTGTCGAAGTTAATGCTCCATTGAAAACTGAAAACATCGCCGACGGACAACGCTGAGGTGAAAGCGCGATCAACATCGACCGAAGCCCCGGTTCCATTCGTGTTGGCGTAAAGACCGAAAGAAGAGGCGGACATTCCGGAGATACCAGCGGAAGCAGGATCTCCGATAAAATTGCCAGCAGCACCGCCGGTGCCACCGTTAGCCGAGATTGACCAAGCTCCAAAACCGCTTCCACCGTTGGCGCCGTTGGTCCAACCGCCGCCGTAATTGCCGCCATTGTCGTTGGCAATAAGCGCGTAGGCATTCGTTCCAACCGCAAACGCCGCGGCAGTCAGTGTGAAGAGAAGAAGTTTTTTCATGGGGATTTGAAAGGTTTGAGGTGCGACGGTGGAATAAAAGGCACAAAAATCGCATGGTCAACGGATTTTTGACAAAAATGTGACGAAGGGGGAACGGCAAGGGCTGAAACTTGTAACCTGAGTTTGAGTGGATCCGCGCCGCTTCAAGTTTCAAGTCTCAGGTTTCAGCCCTTTCTTCTATCTTTTCCCCTTCTGGCGGCTGGCCTCTGAACCGGCGAAATCGCCCAGCTTGAGTTGGATTTCCGACAGGGTGAGCCAGGACTCGGCATCGTCCGGGTTGAGGTCGAGGTGCTTTTGCAGGAGCGCGGCCGCTTCGGGCAACTCGGCTTCGCGCATGGCCACAGCGGCCTGCATTTTGATCAATCCGTTGGCTTGCGGGTCGTATTTTTCAAGCGTGCTCAACGAAGCGCGCGCCGTATCGGTGTCGCCGCGGCTCATTTGCATCGCGGCGTGGTTCAGCAGCGCGTCGTTGGAATTGGGCTGCAGGGCGAAGCCTTGTTGGAACGCTTCCTCCGCGCGCACTCCCTCGCCGCGCAAGCCGAGCAGACGTCCGGCCGTGAAATGCACGAGCGGATCGCGCGGGTTCTGCAACTGCGCGCGCTCGTAAGCGACCACGATGCCGGTGGTATCCCATCCGAGCGTGGCGCGGCGTTGCAGGTCGCGCACCTTGGCAGCCAATTCGTCGCGGCGCTGCGCGAGTCCCGGCGCGGCGGCAAAAACCTCGAGCCGCAGCAACTTCCAAGCGAGGCTCCACATGTCATGTTCGTCATAGCCGGTGAACAGCGTGTCGCGGCGCGCTTCACCTTCGGCTTGGGGAAATTTCCGCCACCACGCGGCGACGGCTTCCGGGCTTTCCTCGCGCGGGGCGAGCCCCCACAGCGCGGCCATGCCGTCGACGGTCAGCTCGGCCACCGCAACGCGACCGGCAAACGTGAGATGCACGTGCTCGAGGAAGTAATCGCGGTCGTTGGCGAAGGCGGGATTCTCCTCGTGCAACCAGCGGTCGGCATCGATGGCGGCAACGCCGGGCCCGGCATCGGATGCGATTTTCTGCGGAAGGGCGCGGATGCGGCTGTCGGCGCGGAAGCGTTGCGTGTCGAGGTCGGCCGCGCGGCGGTAAAGCGGCCAAGCGCGGGCCATGTCGCCGTCGGCCCCGCGTTTTTGCGCGGCTTCGTAGACGAGTGCGGCGCTGCGGAATGCGGAGATGTCGCCGGCATCCTGCGCGGCGAGCACGGCCTCGACACCGCCGGCGTCGGGCGGCTCGCTCCCGACGGGCGGCCAGTCGGCAAGATTGATGGCAGGGGCGACGAGGAGGACCTTGGCGCCGCGTTTGACCGCGCGGCGTGTGATGTCGCGAAAATTTTCCTCCGTGTTGGCCAGCATGGCATCGAGCGCGGGATCGTCGTTGGACACGCTGACCCCGCGGAATTCATCGAGTCCGCGCCATGGCGCCGGCGTTTCTTTTCCGGCAAAGAGTCCGAAAAAAGATTCCAGCGCCCGGCCGGTGTGCGTGCGGCGCACGGCGAGAGAAAGGCGCGAGAGGGCGGGCGATGACGCGGACGGACCGAACTTGGCCGCCGGACCAAACGGGCCGATCACTTCGTTGTGCCCCGCGTAGAGCACGACCATGTCGGGGTCGAGCGCCATGGCCTCGCGGGCGAATTCGCGCAGGGTGTGGGAATTGACCGCGACCATGGAGAGGTTGATCACTTCGACGGGTTCGCCGGGGAAACGCGCGCGCCAACGGGCCTCGATAAGGCGGCCCAGATGGTAATCGGTCATGGGAAAACCGGCGGCGGCGGATTCGCCGAGCAGGATGACGCGGCGGACACCCTCCGGTTTTTTTGCCGCGACCCAGATGGGCGGGGGCGAAGGGATATTGAGGCGGGAGAGGAAGAGCCGGGAGAAAGCGGGATTGGTCGTGTAATAGGTCGCCCCTTCATGGCGGACCTTCTCGAGGAGGCGGGGCGGACGGAACAGGCCGGTCAGGCGGAGAATGCCCTCCAGCGCCAGAAAGAAAACGACCGGGGCAAGGATGGCCAGGGCGA
>JAFMJK010000235.1 GCA_017853515.1 Chthoniobacterales bacterium
CGCAGCCCTCAGCCAGTTCAATGGCGGCGTTCCAAACCGGCAGATCTTCGAAGCGTTCGTAAGTCATGATGGATAATTCGCCTTAATCCATGCGAGAGCCTCTTCGCTCGTGGTCAGCGTGCCTTCCAGTTGCGCGGTTTGCACGGCTTCCAAGACCGGACCGAAGTGCGGGCCCGGTTTCCAGCCAAGCGCCATGAGGTCGTGGCCGGTGACCAGCGGTGGGGGAATGAGCGGTTCGTTGGCGAATTCCTCGGCTTTGGTTTTGAGGAAATCGTAGTTGTCCAGCGCGCCGTGACTGCTCTGACAGTCGACGCGGTGGAGCTCGAGCTCCTCTGCGAAGCCTTCGCGGGCCATGAAGCGCTTCAGCTTGGCCGTGCGCATGTTTTGCACGTCCTTGAAAACCATGTGCTGGCGCACGGCTTCGACCGTGCGGTCGATATCCGCGCGGGAAAACCGCAAGCGTTCCATGACGCGCTCGGTCATTTCCGCGCCGACGCGGTCGTGTCCGCTGAAACGGATGCGATCCTCGTGCGCGTGGTAACGGAACGTCGGCGGTTTGCCGATGTCGTGGAAAAGAACAGACAGCGCCACGGCCACCGGTGCGTCCGGCGGCAAAAGCTCGAGCATGGCCCGCGTGTGCACAAAGACATCGCCCTCCGGATGGAATTGCGCCGGTTGTTCGCAGCCCTTCAGCTTTTCGATCTCCGGCAGGATTTCCTTGAGCAGTCCGCTTTGGTCGAGAAGGTCGAATCCGCGCACGCGGTTCGCATGGTCGAGGATCTTTACGAGTTCTTCGCGGATGCGTTCGGCGCTGACCGCATGAATGTCGGCCGCATGCGTTTTGATCGCGTCCCACGTGGCCGGATCGATCTCGTAGCCGAACCGAGCGGCAAAACGGACGGCGCGCAGCAATCGCAATTTGTCCTCGCGGAAACGCGCCACCGGGTCGCCGATGGCCCGCAGGGTCTTTGACTTCAGATCGTCCTGCCCGCCGACGAAATCGATGAATTTGTCCGCCACCGGGTCGTGGAACATTCCGTTGATGGTGAAATCGCGGCGCGCGGCATCTTCTTCCGGCGTGGAGAACGTGACCATCTCCGGTCGGCGTCCGTCGATGTATTCGTGATCGGAGCGGAACGTCGCGACCTCGAAGGCGCGGCCGTGCTCCATGACGAGGATCACGCCGAAGTGCGCGCCGACCGCCTGGGTGTGGGGGAAAAGTTTCTGCACCTCCGCCGGTTTGGCCGACGTGGCGATGTCGTAGTCGTGCGGATCGAGCCCGAGCAGTTCGTCGCGCACGCAGCCCCCGGCAAAATACGCCGTGTGGCCGGCCTGTTGCAGGCGGCGGGCGATATCGGTCGCGGCGGCTTTCGGTTCCATCGGCGCCAGACTACTTTGCAGACGGGGAGTCGGCAAAATGTCCTTTTGTTTCTTGTTCGCGGGACAAACCCTGCGCCGATGTTGACAGGGATCGCTACGGCCCTTGGACTGGGCTTCGTCTATTTTATCGCGGCTATTCCTGCGGGAGTCGCCGCGGGGGCGGCGGCTTGGATGGCCGCGTTGGCCGCGGGGGTGGGCTACGTCGCCGGGGCGGCGGTGGTGCTGCTGGCCGGGGCGCCTTTGCGCGAATGGTTGGTTCGTAAATTGAAGATCCCGGTGGAGCGAGACCCGTCGAAATTGGTCTGGCGGATGTGGGAGCGGGGAGGGCTGCTTGGACTGTGCTTGATCGCCCCGGTGACGATCGGACCGCAGGCCACGGCAATCATCGCGCTGGCCGTGGGCGAAAAACCGCGGCGCATTCTTGCCGCGGTAGCTCTCGGCGTCTTGCCGTGGTGCGCGATCTTCGCGGTCCTGACCGCGTTCGGTCTCAAGCTGGTTGACTGAGCACGATGTCGACTTCCTCGTCGTGTGGTTCGCTGGGAAGTTCCTCCACGATTTGTCCGGCAAAACAAACGCCGACGCGCAAAATATGCGCCGGCAGCGCGGCGAGCAGACGATCGTAAAATCCGCGGCCGCGTCCGAGACGTCGTCCCTCGTTGGTGAAGGCCAAACCCGGAACAAAAATAATCTCCGCCTCGCGCGGGTCGAAGGCAGGACATTTCGCCGGGTCGGGCTCCATGACGCCGAAAGCGCCGGATTTCAGATGGCTCGTATTGCTCACGGCATGAAAAACCAGATCTTCACCGTCCACCCGCGGCAGCAGCACGGTCTTCTCCCCGCCCCAGTCCAACGGCCGCAAATCGGGCTCGCCGGGCAGCGAGGCGTAAGCCGCGACGATCCGCGCATCTTGCCAGCGGGGGAGGCTGGGGATACTTTGGCGGATGCTTTCCGATGCGGCTCCCACGGCCGCGGGAGACATCCGGGCGAGCTGCGCGCGTATCAAGCGGCGGAGTTCGGTTTTGGGAGGCATGAAGACATTCAAGTTGAGCGCTGACCAGAAACCAGACAAGCCTGCGCGGCTGAAGCGCAAGATCCTGCCCCGTCTGCGCCAGCGCAGAAAGCCGTCCAATCACGTGGGCCTCAAGCCCGGACGGGGCTGGCACAAGCGCAATTTTCTCGCCGAGATCGTCTGGCCGGGACTTTTCGAGCGACGGACGGGAGAGCGCCGCGCGCCGGAATTTCCCGAACTCGCCGAAGGCCAAGTCTCGCTCACCTGGATCGGACACGCGTCATTTCTGCTCCAATCGCCCGGGTTCAATCTTCTCATCGATCCGAACTGGGCGCGCTGGCTGAAAGTGATCAAGCGCCTGCGCGAGCCCGGACTCGAGCTCAACGCGCTGCCCGACATCGATGCGGTTCTCATCACGCACGCGCATTTCGACCACCTCGACCGTCGTACGCTGCGCAAAGTGGCGGCCGAGCAGCCCATTGTCGTCCCGCGCAATGTCGGCGGACTCGTGCAACACCTTGGTTTCGCCCGCGTGCACGAGCTCGATGTTTGGGAATCGATGCAACTCGGTCCGGTGCGCGTCACCATGACTCCCGCGCACCACTGGGGCGCGCGCATG
>JAFMJK010000236.1 GCA_017853515.1 Chthoniobacterales bacterium
CCCAACGGAGGCGGCAAGACCACGCTTTTCCGGATTTTGTGCACCCTGCTCGCGCCGAGCGGGGGAAACGCTAGGGTCTGCGGGCACGACACCGTGTCCGAACCCGCCGCGGTGCGCTCCGCCATCGGGGTGGTGTTCCAATCACCGAGTCTGGATCCGCAACTCACCGTGGCCGAGAATCTCCGCTACGGCGGCAACCTCTACGGCTTGCGCGGTGCGGAGCTCGAAAGTCGCTGGCGGGAAATGGCCGAGGCGCTGCGGGTCGGGGACCGCGCGGACGATTTGGTCAAGAACCTCTCCGGCGGACTGCAGCGCCGCGTGGAAATCGCCAAAAGCCTTCTCCCGCGTCCGCGCGTTCTTTTGCTCGACGAGCCTTCGACCGGCCTTGATCCCGTCGCGCGGATCGACCTTTGGGCCATTCTCGAGCAGCTGCGCGGGCGATTCGGGATCACCACCGTGCTGACCACACACCTCATGGATGAAGCCGAGCGCTGCGGTCGTGTCGCCATCATGCATCGCGGCAAAATTCTCGCCTGCGACACGCCGGACGCATTGCGCGCCACCATCGGTGCCGATGTCCTCACGCTCGTCTGCCGCCGTCCCGACATGGTGGCGGAACAGCTGCAGTCCAAGTTCGGCTGGACAGGCGCGGTGCGCGACGACGCCGTGCGCCTCGAAATTCCCAAGGCGCATGCCGAGGTGGCGCGCATCGTCGAGGCGTTCCCCGGGGAGATCCGATCGGTCACGGCCGGCCGCCCGACGCTCGAGGATGTTTTCGTCCGCCTGACGGGCGAGCGCCTCGGGGGTCCTTTCTTCGAGCCGGAGAAGAAGAAAAAGAAATGAGCCGTCCGCGCACACATCTCTGGCTTCCCGCCGTCGCGCTCTGGCGCCGCGAGATCGTCCGTTTCCTCCGCCAGAAAAACCGCGTGATCGGCGCATTCGCCACGCCGCTCGTTTTCTGGTTGCTCATCGGCTCCGGCGTCGGCCCGGGATTCCGCCTTCCCGGCCTGCCCGCCGACATGACTTACCTCGCCTACTTTTTCCCGGGCACGGTCGTGCTGATCCTGCTTTTCACCGCGATCTTCTCGACGATTTCCATCATCGAGGACCGGCGCGAAGGGTTTTTGCAGGGCGTGCTTGTCGCTCCCGTCGCGCCCGAGGCCATCGTGCTCGGAAAATTCCTCGGAGGAATGACCCTCGCCGCGGGGCAGGCGTTGCTCTTTTGTCTCGCCGCGCCGCTGGCCGGGCTGCCTTTCGACGCGCTGGTCATCGCGCGTCTCGTCCCCGCGCTGCTCGTCGTCGGCTTCGCCTTGGTCGGTCTCGGGTTTCTCATCGCGTGGCCTTTGGATTCCACGCAGGGATTCCACGCCATCATGAATGTCTTTCTCATGCCGCTCTGGATGCTCTCCGGTGCGCTCTTCCCCGCCGCGGCGGATTCATGGGTGCGCTACGCGGTGGCGCTGAATCCCGTTGCTTACGGGACGGCCGCCGTCCGGCGCGCCTTTTATGGCGATGCCGTGCCGCTCGGGATGGTCCCGTCCTACGGCACGGCCATGCTTGTTTCCGTGGTCTTCGCGGTCGCCATGTTCTTTCTCGCTGTCTGGCTTGTGCGCCGCAAAAGGTCGCTCGCCTGATCGCATGCACCCGGCGACCAAAGCCACCGTCGCGCAGATCGCGCTCGCGTTGTTCATCGTCGTCGCGCTCGTCTGGCTCGCGCAGTCGGCGCCGTTCCTCGGCGCCGTCGAGGAAACGGAAAACGTCGTCCGCCGCTGGGGTGCGCTCAGCATCGTGGTCTATCCGCTTCTCGTCATGGCGGCCACCGTTCTCTTTTTGCCCGGCGGCGTGCTCAGTCTGGGCGGGGGATTTTTTTTCGGGCTGTGGTGGGGCACGGTGCTCGTTCTTCTCGGCAATCTGCTCGGCGCGGCGGTCGCATTCTGGGTCGGACAACGTCTCGGTCGCCGCTTTGTCCGCGAAAGAATCCTCTGCGACGACCGCTGGGCGGCGCTCGACCGCGCCATCGCGCGCCGCGGCCCGCGCATCATTTTTTTCAGCCAGCTGAACCCGCTTTTTCCGACCAGTCTCTTCAACTACCTCTACGGCATCACCAAAGTGGGATTCTGGGAGTGCATGAAATGGGTGGCGCTCGGGCGGTTGCCCGGCATTTTTCTCTATTGCTACTTCGGCACGCTGGGCCAGCTGGGCATCCGCATTCTGCGGGGCGAATCGGTCCCCGGCCCGATGGACTACATCCTCTGGGGAGGGGGACTGGTCCTGACCATCGTGGTGGCCGCGGTTCTCGGCCATACGGCGACGAAAGTCATCGAGGAATACCGGCGTCTTGCCCCTGAAGCAGACGAGGGAACCGGCGAGAATTGATCCCGCGGGGTTGTTGCCGTCCGATGGTTCGGCTAGTTTGCGCCGCTTGCCGTCCGCCTGCGTGAAATTCCGCTTATCTCTTTTTTTCTCTTTGTTGCTGCTCTTGCCGGCCCGCGAGGCGGCGGCGTCCAAATGGGAAATCCGCACTCTCGGGGGGCGCGATTACATTCCTGTCGGGCAAATCGCGGGCTTCTACCAGTTGCGCGTCGTGCCGCGCGGCGACAAGGGTGTTTCGCTCGTCTCGGGCACGCGCCGCATGGATTTCAGCCGCGGCTCGCGCGAGGCGCGCATCGACGGCGTCAAGCACTGGCTTTCTTTTCCCATCATGTCGTTCGGCGGCAAGCTCTACGTGTCGCGCATGGATCTGTCCAAGACGATCGATCCCGCCATGCGTCCGCAAAAAATCCCGGGCCTCGCGCCGGTGCGCGCGGTGCTTCTCGATCCGGGACACGGCGGGCACGACCGCGGCGCGGTGAACCGTTACGGGACGGAGAAAAGCTACAATCTTTCCATCGCACTCGAGGTTCAACGTCTTCTCCGCGATGCGGGGTTGCGCACGGAACTTACACGCAGCACAGACCGTTTCATCCCGCTCGAAGCGCGTCCGGCCATGGCGC
>JAFMJK010000038.1 GCA_017853515.1 Chthoniobacterales bacterium
GCCGCCTCGGCCGCGCGTTTTTTCCTGCGGCGGGCGGCTTCGGCCAGGAACTGTTCCTGCGCGTCCCAGAGCTCGCCCTCGCGGGGGGCGGGGATGTATGTGCCGTCGGGCTGGAGAATCTCCGCCTTCATGTTGTCGCGCCAGAAGTAGTCGATGATTTCCTCCACGTGGTTCTTCATGCCGTCGCCCTGCACGGGAAAGACGGCTTCGACGCGGTGGAAAAAATTGCGCTCCATCCAATCGGCGCTGCCGAGGAAAAACTGCGGATCGCCGCCGTTTTCGAACCGGTAGATGCGGCTGTGCTCGAGGAAGCGACCGACGATGCTGCGCACCTCGATGTTCTCGCTGACGCCGGGAATTCCCGGGCGCAGCGCGCAGATGCCGCGCACGAGAAGGCGGACTTTCACGCCGGCTTGGGACGCGCGGTAGAGGGCCTCGATGACTTCCTCCTGCACCAGCGCGTTGACTTTGGCGAAAATCTCCGCCGGACGCCCCGCTTTGGCCTGCGCGATCTCGTTGTCGATCATTCCGAGAATGTCTTTGTGCAGATGCCACGGTGCGACGACCAGCTTGTTCGGGGGCGGCAGGTGCGAAACGCCCGTCACCGTGTTGAAGAGATTGGCCACGTCCTCGGTGATCTCGGGGCGCGCCGTGAAGTAGCTCAGGTCGGTGTAAAGGCGCGCGGTCGACGGATGGTAATTGCCCGTGCCGAGGTGGACGTAGCGGCGTATGCCGTCGAACTCCTTGCGCACGACCATGGCCATCTTGGCGTGTGTCTTGAGTCCGGCCACGCCGTAGACCACGTCGACCCCGGCCTCGCGCAGTTGGCGCGCCCATTTGATGTTGGCCGCCTCGTCGAAGCGCGCTTTCAGTTCGATGGCCACCACCACCTGCTTGCCTTGCCGCGAGGCCTCGATGAGGAGGGGAATCAGGGGGGAGTCGGAACTCGTCCGGTAAAGCGTCTGCTTGATGGCCAGCGTCTGCGGGTCCTCCGCGGCCTGCCCGATGAAATCGAGCACCGTCTGGAAGCTGTCATAAGGATGGTGCAGCAGGATGTCGCCCTTGCGGATGTGGAAGAAGATGTCGTGTTCCTCGCCGAGGCCGACCACCGTGACGGGCGAGAATCTTTTGTATTTGAGGTCTGGACGGTCCAGCTCCGTGGCGATGGGCATGAGGCGCAGGAGATTGACCGGGAAGTCGACGCGGTAGACGTCGTCCTGCTGCAGGTTGAAAATCTCGCAGAGCCGCGCGGTGATTTCGGGCGGGCAATCGCGGGGCACCTCGATGCGGACGGCATTGCCGCGGTTGAGCTTGCGCAATTCGTCCTCGATCGCGCGCAGGAGGTTGCGGGCTTCTTCCTCGTCGACGTAGAGGTTGCTGTTGCGCGTGATGCGGAACACGTGGGCCCCGCGCACTTTCATCCCGTGGAAAAGGCGGCCGACGTGTTCCTGGATCAGATTGGCCAGGAAGATGAAATTCTGTCCGTCGCCGCAACCCTCGGGGAAGGGGAGCACGCGCGGCAGGATGCGCGGGATCTGCACCACGGCGAGATCGGTGGTGAGGTTGTCGCCCTCCAGCTCGACGATGATATTGAGGCTTTTGTTGAGCAGTTGCGGGAACGGATGCGCCGGATCGATGGCCAGCGGCGTGAGCACGGGGAAAACCTCGCGCTCGAAATAATCCTCGAAATGCTTCCGCGCCTCCGGGCCGACATCGGCGTAGCGGTGGAAGTGCAGCCCGTGCTCGGCCAGTTGCGGGCGGATCTCGTCGCGCCAGCAGGCGTATTGATCGTCGACCATGCGGCGCGCGCGTTTCGAGATGGCCGCGAGTTGCTGTGCCGCGGTCATGCCGTCCGGGCCGTGCTCGGCCGCTCCGGCCGATCGCACCTGCTTGAGGCCGGCCACCCGCACCTCGAAAAATTCGTCGAGGTTGGACGAAACAATGCAGAGGAACTTGAGCCGCTCGAGCAGGGGCACGGACGGATCCATCGCCTGATCAAGCACGCGCTGGTTGAATTCCAGCCAGCTCAACTCGCGATTGATGAAATATTTGGGATCGGGAAGATCCATAAACAGGGGGAGCGATTCTGGGGCCTGCGGGCCCGAGTTCAAGAGAAAGGCGTCCCTTCGTTGCGGCCCGGTCGCCCTATGCTAGACTAGGCAGCGCCATGCCGGTCTTTTTCCGCTTCTTGTTCCTGCTGGGCCTGTTCCCCGCCGTCGCCTCCGCCCAGGAAGCGGGGGCCCAATCCCCGGTGCGGGCGTTGGGCAACGCTTTTTCTTCGGTCTACGAAAAAGTCGCGCCCAGCGTGGTGGTGCTCGAGGTGGAGCGGCAGGAGGATCCGGTCGGGGCCAACGCCATGGTCTGGGATCTGTTCTTCCAAAACCGCGACCCGCAAATGCAGCCGGAGCCGGGGCAGAGCGAGGGTTCCGGATTCGTCATCCGCGAGGACGGTTACATCCTGACCAACGCGCACGTGGTGGAGGATGCGGTCGACGGAGGCATCGTTGCCCGGTTGCAGGACGGCACGCGGCTGCCGCTGACCGTCGTCGGCATCGATGACAAGACCGACCTCGCCGTGCTCAAAGCGGATACCAAAGGGCTCCGCGCCATCCAATGGGGTGACAGCGACAAGGTGCGCGTCGGGGAATTCGTCTGCGGAATCGGCGCGCCCTTCGAGTTGGATTACACCCTGACCGTCGGTGTGCTCAGCGCCAAAGGACGGAGCAATCTGACGAGCACGGTCTACGAGGATTATTTGCAGACCGACACGGCGATCAATCCGGGCAACAGCGGCGGTCCGCTCTGCGATCTCGACGGTGGTGTCATAGGCGTGAACACGCTGATCAACGGTTTCAACCGCGGCCTGAGTTTCGCCATCCCGTCGAAGCTGGCGCGCGAGGTCAGCGACGAACTCATCGCGAACGGTCGCGTGGTGCGCCCGTGGCTCGGCATCCGCATCACCACGCTGGGCGAAGAGCCCGACTTGCAGGAAGTGATCGGCCTGGACCAAGGCGTGCTGGTCAAAACCCTCGAGCCCGACGCGCCGGCCTCGCGCAGCGAACTGCGGCCCGCCGATGTCATTGTCGCCGTGGACGGCACCGAAGTGAAAACGGCGCGCGATTTGCAGCAGGCCGTCTTGCGCAAAGATGTCGGACAAACCGTCGACCTCAAGGTCTGGCGGCGCAATGTGAAGAGCGGCGACTACCGTCAGATTTCCGTGGTGACCGAGGAACTCCCGGCTTCGCCGCTCGCGGCCTCGCGCCGACCGCAACGACCAGATGCCGCGGCGCAGGCCGAAGCGGGAGGCGAGGAACAACAAAATGAATCGGAGTGGGGTCTCGAACTCGCTGTGCTGACGCCCGATGACGCGAAAAAAGCGGGCGTGAGCGGCGGCGTGCGCATTGTCGAAGTCGATCCCGGCGGCCCCGGTGCCGTGGCCGGCATCGAACCCGGAGACATCGTCACGGCAGTCGGTGCGGATGCGGTTTCCGATCCGGCAACGTTTTCCGCGGTGATGGCCAAAGTGCGGGGCGACGAGGCCGCGGTGCTCATGATCGAGCGCAAAGGCAAAAAGACCTACGCGATTCTGAAGCGCTGAGCGCGGGATGCCCGGCGCGGTGGCGCGCGACGTGTGACGGGTGACGAGTTTGGGGGCGCTGCAGCGTGGCGCAGTCGGCAGTTTTGTCCGAGGCCTGCCTCGAAGACTCGGCGCATTGTTCAGTTTTCAGCCCCTGAACCCGCGAGGTGGCGGGTGTGGTTGGGCAGTAATCGGGGTTACCGTCCCTGCAAGAGGGAAGGGCACCGACGCTCATAGAGCGCCGCTACACCTCGACGAAAAATTGCAGCGGCGGTCTATGACCGTCGCTGCCTGAAAACACTTCGAGTTAGTCGGGAGACAATAGTATGCGAGCAACGGGACGTTGTTGTAACGAGGCGGCGTAGGACGTGAGGATTGGCTGCAGTCTTGCTTCAATTCCCCGTGTCTCCGTGACTCCGTGAGAGGGATTTTCAGAAATCCATCGATCTCACCGGGACACAAAGGCGCGGAGGGCGGCAAGAATGAGCACAGAGAAACGGGAAGGGGCGGGGGCGGGCGGCGATACTGCGATCACGCAGCGCCCAGCACTTCGCGCAGCGCTGCCGCGGCCTCGGCCGGTTCGATGCGTGTCATACAGCGGAAGTCGATGGGACACTCGCGTTTGAAGCACGGGCTGCAATCGACTTTGTGACGAAGGATGCGGTGGAAATGGCCGAGCGGCGACGTGAGGGCCGGTTCGGTCGAACCGAAGATGGCGACGGTCGGAACACCGAGAAACGCGGCGAGGTGCATCGTGCCCGTGTCATTGGTCAGGAGGACATCGCAGGCCGAGAGTTCGTCCATCAACTCGTCGAGCGTGGTTTTGCCGGCCAGATTGCGCACCGGGAAGTCGCACGCCGCGGTGATCGCCTCCGCCGCGGGCGCATCCCCGGCCACGCCGAAGATGACCCACTCTGCCGGGGTGGTTGCGTGCAGGTCTTTCATCGCCGCGGCAAACCTTTCCGCCGGCCAGCGCTTGGCCGCACCGTATTCCGCGCCGGGGCAAATGCCGATGCGCGGTTTCGCTGTCGGGCGTGCTGTTTTGCGCTTGAACGAAGGCCCCTCCGGCGGCACGGGCGCGCCGCAAAACTCGGCGAGACGCAGAAACCTGTTCGCTTGGTGCCCGCCGGACTCGGGAGTGAAGCGCGGCATCTGATCCAGCAACCAGCGCCGCCAATGTCCCGGATAACCGACGACGCGCGGCACGCCGAGCGCGCGCGCCTCGAGCGCGGTGCGCAACGAATTCGGAAAAAGAATCACCGCGTCGAATCCGCGGCCGATGCGCCGCGCCAATTGCCGCGGACTTTCCCCGGGCAGGATTCCGATCACTTCGTCCACCGCGGCGACACGCCGCCAAAGGGGTGCGATTTTTTCCGGCACGAGGACGGTGATGCGCGCGTCCGGCCGCCCCGTTTTGCACGCTTCGACCGCGGGGATGCCCATGACCGCATCGCCCAACCAATTGCTCGAGCGGATGAGCAGGCGGAACGGATCGAGCGTCGAGGCCTCTTGTCCGGGCGGGAAATGGCATCCGCGTTTCCATTTGCGCCCGAGAAAGCGCGGCCACGGCGTCTTCCAGCGGTTGTGCAGCCAGAACCAATCCTTGGCCGAGACCGTGATCTGGCGCTCGAGGATGCGGTTCAATTGCGCGGTGAGCTCCACGACCGTCTTGCCCTGCGGCTCGACGGGCGGCTCGATGGTGCAGCGCCAGCGGGCCGGGCCGATCGTGTGGATAGCCACGGAAATGAGCGGCGCGCCCGTGCGGTCGGACAAAATCGCGGCAAGCGGCGAGGTCGAAGCCAGCTTGCCGAAAAACGGGGTCCAGATGCCGCCCTCGCCGGCGTGCTGGTCGATGAGCACGGCGAGGATGCCGCCGCCCTCGATGAGGTCGACCGCGCCGATGTAGCCCTTTTTGCGGTCGAAGGTCTGCAGTCCGAGGCGCCGCCGGTTCCGGTCGATCAGTCGGTTGAGGTATTTGTTGCTCTGCGATTGGAAGACGGTGCCGACTTGGACGTCGCGCACCCGCCCGATGAGCTGAGCGTAAAGTTCCCAATTGCCGATGTGGTTGATGGCCATGACCACGCCCTTGCGCCGGTCGAGCGCGCCGCGCAGGTGGTCGAAGCCGTGCATTTCCACCCGCGCCTGCACGGCATCCTCGGGCATTTTGGCCAGACGGGGGACGCTGAGGAGATTGGCCCCGAGATTGCGGAAATGGTCGCGGACCGACCGGCGGATTTCGGCCCCGTCCGCCCCGGGTCCGAGGGCGATGCGCAGATTCCTGCGTGCCAGTTTGCGGTATTGTGGCAGGATTGCCCATGCCGCGAGCCCGAGCAGGCTGCCCAGACGGAAGACGAATCCCAAGGGCAGGCGTTCGAGCACGGCAAGCAGACCGAGCACCACCAAATATACTGCGTAATCCATGGCCGGAACCCACGAATCTATCGGGACAACCGCACAGGCGGAAGGCTTTCGTCCGGTGCTGCCGGGGGGCACGGTCGGGCTGATCGGCGGGGGACAACTCGGACGCATGTTCGCCATCGCCGCCCGGCGCATGGGTTATCGGGTGCACACCCTGGAGCCGGCGCCGGACAGCCCTGCCGGACAAATCAGCGACCGCGAAATTTCCGCGGCCTACGACGATCTGGAAAAGCTGGGCGAATTCGCGCGCGGCGTCGATGTCGTCACGTTCGAATTCGAAAACATTTCCTCCGCGGCGCTCGAGCATGTCGCGCCGCTGCGCCCGGTGCGCCCGCGTCCGGAAGTCCTGCACATCTGCCAGAACCGCGCGCGGGAAAAAGAATTTCTCCAGCGCCACGGATTTCCCGTGGCCGGGCACCGCGTGGTCGAATCCGCGGCGGAAGCCGCAGCCGAAGCCGCCGCCATGGGTTTCCCCTGCGTGTTGAAAACGGCCGACTTCGGCTACGATGGCAAGGGACAGTCGAAGCTCGGCAGCGCCGCCGATGCCTCCGAGGCGTGGACGCGCCTGGGCGCGCCGCGCGCCGTGCTCGAGGAGTGGGTTGATTTCCGCTGCGAGATTTCCGTGGTCTGCGCGCGGGATGCATCGGGGCGCGTCGAATCTTTTCCGCCTTCGGAAAACCTCCATCGCAACCATATTCTTTACCGCTCCGTTGCGCCGGCGCGGGTCGATCCGTCGATCGCCCGCGAGGCGGAGTTGCTTGCCGTGCGCATCGCGCGCGCCCTCGATGTGGTCGGATTGCTCGCCGTGGAATTTTTCGTGCGGCGCGACGGCTCGCTCGTGATCAACGAACTTGCCCCGCGCCCGCACAACTCCGGCCATTTCACTTTCGATGCGTGCGCCACCAGCCAGTTCGAGCAGCAATTGCGCGCGGTCTGCGGTCTTCCGCTCGGTTCACCCCGG
The DNA here is from genome assembly GCA_017853515.1 of Chthoniobacterales bacterium. Taxonomy (GTDB): domain Bacteria; phylum Verrucomicrobiota; class Verrucomicrobiia; order Chthoniobacterales; family JACTMZ01; genus JACTMZ01. The sequence continues at coordinate 6,957 of JAFMJK010000038.1, forward strand.
CTGCTTACGCCGGCGGTCATGGTCAATTTGCTGGGCGATGCATGGGCCGACGGCGAGCCCGATTGGGCCGCGCTGCTTTCCGATCCCGACGTGAAGCTGCACCTCTACGGAAAAAGCGAAGTGCGCCCGGGCCGGAAGATGGGACATTTCTGCGTGCTCAAGCCCACCGTGGAGGAAGCGGTCCAGGCGGCGGCGGAGGCGGAAGCGCGTCTCTTTGGGCGTGCAGAGACGCTCCATCGCGCGTAATTGCCTTGGGTATGGAACCGAAAATCTACGCCGACCCGGACCGCAAACGCATCCTGTTTCTCGGCATCGCCATCGCCGTGGCGGTGCTCGCGGCCATCGCGCTGGCCACCATGTCCCTCAATCGCACGATGAAGAGCTCCGGTGCTTTCACCGGAAAAATCATCGCCAAGGAATTCACCCCGGAGCCGGCGCGCGAGATCACCATCGGGGCCGGCGGGTTGCGCGGCACGGACGTGGCCGGGGAGTATCTCTTGAAGGTGGAAACGCCGGACAAAGCGCGCGTTTTCAACGTTTGGGTCGACCGCACGGTCTACGAAGAACTCAAGGTGGGGGACGATTATTACGTCATTCCCACACCTTGAGCGGCCCGGTAATGAACGCAGGGGCGGGTGCCGCTGTCTCTTTTCAAAGGCGCCGGGCCAAGGCCGGTCCGCCGCTTCCCTTGAATCCTGATTTTTATGAGTCGAACTACGCATGAACTGAACGAAGAGGTGCAGCGCAGCAGCCAGTGGGTGCAGCCGCTGTTTTCGGAAGTGGGAAAAGTGGTCGTGGGGCAAAAGTTGCTCGTCGAGCGGCTGGTCATGGGCCTGCTCACCAACGGCCACGTGTTGCTGGAGGGCGTGCCGGGCTTGGCCAAGACGCTGACCGTGCGCACGCTGGCCTCGTGTCTGCACACCGGGTTCGCCCGTCTGCAGTTCACGCCCGACCTGCTGCCGGCCGACCTCATCGGCACGCTGATCTACAATCCGCGCGACGGCGAGTTCACCACGAAGCTCGGTCCGATTTTTTCCAATCTCATCCTGGCGGACGAAATCAACCGCGCGCCGGCCAAGGTGCAGAGCGCTTTGCTCGAGGCAATGCAGGAACGCCAGGTGACCATCGGGGACAAGACCTACAAGTTGCCCGATCCCTTCCTCGTGCTCGCCACGCAGAACCCGCTCGAGCAGGAAGGAACCTACCAGCTTCCCGAAGCGCAACTCGACCGCTTCATGTTCAAAGTGCATGTCGGCTACCCCACGCGCACCGAGGAACGGTCCATCCTCGACGCCATGTCCACCTCCGCCCCCAAGCTCGAGGTCAACGCGCTGGTCAATGCGGACGACATCATCGCATCGCGCAAGCTCGTCAACGAGATCTACGTCGACGACCGCGTGAAGGACTACATCGTCGATCTCGTCTGGGCGAGCCGCGAGCCGCAGTCGCACGGACTCAAGCTCGACGGCATGATCCGCTACGGCGCCTCGCCGCGTGCCACCATCTACCTGACGCTCGCGGCGAAAGCGCACGCCTTCCTCAACGGCCGCGGCTATGTCACGCCGCAGGACGTCAAATCCGTCGGCCCCGACGTCCTTCGCCACCGCATTGCCGTCAGCTACGAGGCCGAAGCCGAGGAAATGACCAGCGAACAAATCATCGAGCAGATCTTCGCCGGGCTGCCGGTGCCTTAGACAAAGTGTTCAGTTTCCAGTGGTTCAGTGTTCAGTGAGCCCGGGTAGGGCGGGGCACTCTCTTCATACTGAAAACTGAAGGCTGAAAACTTTCATTCCATGAAGGACACCAGCGAGATTCTCAAAAAAATCCGCCGTCTCGAGCTGCGCACGCGGCGGCTGGTGGACTCCATGTTCGCCGGGTCCTACCACAGCGTGTTCAAGGGGCGCGGGATGAACTTCGAGGAAGTGCGCGAATACCATCCGGGGGACGAGATCCGTTCGATCGATTGGAACGTGACCGCGCGGATGAACGCGCCGTTCGTCAAAAAGTTCACCGAGGAACGCGAACTCACCGTGATGCTCGTCGTCGACGTGAGTGCCTCGGGAAACTTCGGCAGTGTGGAGTCGAGCAAGCGCGAACTCGCCGCCGAGGTGGCCTCCATCCTCGCTTTCAGCGCGATCAAGAACAACGACAAGGTGGGACTTCTGCTCTTCACCGACGAGGTGGAAATGTTCATCCGTCCGAAAAAAGGCCGCCTGCACACCCTGCGCCTCATCCGCGAGATGCTCTTTTTCAAACCGCGCCACCGCGGCACGAACATCACCGCGGCGCTCGAGTATTTGAACAAGGTCGTCACCCGGCGCGCGGTGGTCTTTCTCATCTCCGACTTTCTCGATCAGGATTATTCGCGCCCGCTCGCCGTCACGGCGCGGCGGCACGATCTGGTCGCTATTCCGGTGGTCGACCCCGGCGAGGAGGATCTTCCCGATGTCGGCATCGTCACCCTCGAGGATCCCGAGACGGGGGAGCAGATCGACATCAACACTTCGAGCCGCGCGCTGCGCGGGGCTTATCTCGCGCTGGAGGACAAACGCAAAAAATCCATCGACCAGGAATTCAACAAGTTGGGCATCGACATGATCCCGCTGCGCACCAACGAGGACTATCTGCACGTCCTGCGCGCCTTCTTCGACCGCCGAGAGCAACGCCAACTCAGCGCCTGACGCCATGCCTCCGACCAACACCGCAACTGTCCCGCAGGATTTGCTGCCCCACGAGATCGCGGGTCCGGTCGGCTATTTGCCTTATCCGTTGCCGGTCATGATCGGCGCGGGAGTTGTTCTTGCGATCTTCCTCGCCCTGCTTGTCTGGGCGTTGGTCGTTTGGCTCCGCCGCCGCAACCGGCGTCCGCTCACTGCCAAGGAAAAAGCCCTCGCCGCACTCTCCGCCGCCCGTTCCGGTGCGGAGCAGGCCGCGCCGTATCTTTTCAGTATCGAGGTATGCGATGTGCTGCGGGGTTTTCTCGCAACCGAGCACCGCCTTCCGGCCACCACGCAGACCTCGTACGAGTTTCTGCGCACCGCGCGCGGGAGCGGTGCTTTCGACCAAGGACGTCTGGATTATTTGACGCGCTTTCTGGACAAGGCCGACGCGATCAAGTTTGCGCGGGCCGCGGCCACGGGCGCGGACAACATCGAACTTGTCGGCCTGGCCGAGGATTTGGTGAAGGGAGGGCCGAATGCCGCCGCTGCCTGATCTTTCGGGCATCAGTTTCGCCCAGCCGAAGTTTCTCTGGCTGCTGCTCCTCATTCCCGTGCTCGCCTGGCTGAAAGGGAAACTGGGCGGAACGCCGGGCATTCTTTTTTCCACGACGAAGACAATCGCGAAGATCGGCGCGCGCCGCCGGTCGCGGGCGGGGGATTTTCTCACCGGCCTGCTCTATCTCGCCTTGGCTTGTCTCATTCTCGCCATGGCGCGCCCGCAGCTGGGCAAAACGATCACCCGCACCCAAGCCAGCGGCGTCGATATCATGTTGGTCATCGATGTCTCGCGCTCGATGCTGGCCGAGGATTTTTCCATCGGCATGCAGCGCGCCAACCGGCTCGAGGCGGTGAAACGCGTGACGGAGGAATTCATCGAGAAACGCCCCAACGACCGCATCGGCATCGTTGCTTTCGCCGGCCGGCCGTATCTGGTCAGTCCGCTCACGCTCGACCACGATTGGCTGCTGCAGAATCTCGAGCGGACGAAAATCGGGTTGGTCGAAGACGGCACGGCCATCGGTTCTGCGTTGGCCTCCGCTTCGAATCGCCTCAAGGACAAGGAGGCCAAATCGAAACTCGTCGTCCTGCTCACCGACGGCGAGAACAATGCCGGCCGCGTTACGCCGTCCACCGCCGCGGAAGCAGCCAAGGCGCTCGGGATCAAAGTTTATACCATCGGCTCGGGCAGCCGCGGCATCGCGCCTTATCCCGTGGTCGGACCGCAAGGTCAGATCCTCGGCTACCAGCAGATCCAGGTGGAATTCGACGAGAAGACCCTGCGTGACATCGCAGCCATGACCGGCGGCGAGTATTTCCGCGCGACCGATACCAGCTCGCTGGAAAAAATTTTCCAAGCGATCGACCAATTGGAGAAATCGGAAGTGCAGGTGCAGCGCGTCGCGCAATACCGCGATCTCTTTCCGTGGTTCGTGCTGGTCGGCACGGTGCTCCTCGCGGCCGAGACTTTGCTGGGACAAACGATATGGAGACGGCTGCCCTGAGTTTCGAGCGAGCGTGGGTGCTCAACGCCCTGTGGCTTCTGCCGCTGGTCGTGGCGCTCTTCTGGTGGTCCGAGCAGCGCCGCAAATCGGCCATCGGCCGGATTGTCGCACCCAAACTGCGCGCCCTCCTCGCCGGCACGGCCAGCCCGTTCCGCCGTTGGTTCCGCTCGTTCTGCACGATTGCCGCGCTCGGACTCCTCGTCGCGGCGTTGGCCGGTCCGCGTTTGGGTTACGACACCCTCGAGGTTCCGCACCGCGGACGCGATGTCATCATCGCGGTCGATGTTTCCAGGTCTATGCTGGCAACCGATGTTGCTCCCACGCGTCTGGATCGGGCCAAGCTTCTGGCCGAGGATCTGATCGGCGAGTTGGGTAGTGACCGCATCGGGCTGATTGCTTTTGCCGGTTCGGCTTTTCTGCAGGCGCCGCTCACGTTGGATCACGGAGCGATTCTTACCGCCCTTGACGAATTGGACACCAACGTTATTCCGAAGGGCGGCACGAATCTCGCGGCGGCGATCGCCGCAGCCGAAGATGCGTTCGGCAAAGCCGAAGGATTTTCCCGCGCTGTGGTCGTCATTTCCGATGGTGAGGAATTGAGTGAGGATGGTCTTGCCGCAGCCAAGGAAGCTGCGGCGCAAGGTATCCGCATTTTCACCGTCGGCGTCGGCTCGCCCGAGGGATCGGAAATCCCCGACGGCGAGGGCGAGTTCATCCGTGATCCTTCCACGCGGAAAATCGTGAACTCCAAACTCGACGAGGCGCGGATGAAGGAAATTGCCGAGGCCACGGGGGGGTTCTACACGCGGTTGGACGACAATGCGGCGATGCTCATTTCCACCGAAGGCATCGGGAAAATGGAGGAGACCGACATCACGGCCAATAGTTCGCGCCGCCCCATCGAGCGCTACCAGTGGCCGCTCGGCGCGGCCATCGGCCTGCTCATGCTCCAAGCTTTGGTCGGCGAGCGCCGCCGACGTGTCCACGTTGCCGCGCTTGTTCCTTTGCTCCTTTGGCCCGCGGGAGTCTTGGCTGCCCCGGCGGGCATCGAGGCTTACAGCCAAGGCGACTACGAAAAGGCGCGCGATGCTTTCGAGAGCCGTCTTCGCATGGAGCCCGATGCGCCGGCCCTCCAATTGAATGCCGGGGCTGCGGCTTACCGGCTCAAGGAATACGACAAAGCGGCGCAATATTTCTCGCGGGCCTCGCTCGCCGAGGATCCTTCCTTGCGGTCCACGGCCGAGTTCAATTTTGCCAACACGCTTTTCCGCCAAGGCGAGGGAAGGCAGGGCAAAGAGGCCAAAATTACCGACTGGAAAGAGGCGATCGCCAAATACGAGGCCGCGCTGAAGACCCGGCCGGATTACGCCGAAGCGAAAGAGAACAAGGAACGCGTCGAGCAGTTGCTCAAGGAACTGGAGCAGGAACAAAAGCAGGACCAGCAAAAGAACCAGCAACAACAGCAGCAGCAAAAAGACCAGCAAGAGCAGAAAGACGATCAGCAGAAACAAGACCAACAACAAAAGCAGGACCAGCAGCAAAAGGACCAGCAGAACAAAGACCAGCAAGATCAGCAACAAAACCAGCAGCAACAGAACCAACCGCAGCAGGGCGGTCAGGACCAAAAGGACCAACAGAAGCAGGACCAGCAGTCAGGGTCCGGTCAGGGCTCCGACCAAAAAGAGAAACAGGACCAGCAGGGCCAACAGCAGGAACAAAAAGATCAGAAGGACCAGCAGAACAAAGACCAGCAACAGAAAGATCAGCAGCAGGACGGCAACGGGCAGAAGCAGCAACCGCAGGGCGGTGGCGAGAAAGAAAAACAAAACGAGCAGGAGAAGAAAGACGGACAGCAGGACAAGGATCAAAAGCAGGACGGCGATTCCGGCGAGCAACAAGGCGAGGAGAAACAAGACCAAGGCGACAAGGGCGAAGAGCAATCGAAAGAAGATGGCGAAAAACAAAACGAGCAGAAGTCGCCGCAGACAGGGAACTCACGCCCGCAATCCGCGCAGTCGGGCGATGAACGCGGCCCTGTTCCGCAGCAACCGCAGGAAAAGAAAGAGGGCGATTTGCGCGGCACCGGTCGGCCCGAGGGCGGTGAACAGCAAAACGGCCAGTCTCAAGCCTCCGCTGCGGTCGAGGAAGAGAAG
>JAFMJK010000237.1 GCA_017853515.1 Chthoniobacterales bacterium
TACTCCGTGGTTAATACCAAACCAGAAAGGATCTGGACTATCGAACAAGGGTTTGAGGGTAGGGACACGCGGCTCGCGTGTCCGTTGGAAAGAGAGCGGACGAGCGAGCCGCTCGTCCCTACCTCAAGTAACAAAGTCTAAAATCTTTTGGGACTTGGTATAAACTCTTTTTCATGAATCCGTATAAGCCAAGAGATCAACAGTGACCAAAGGGGTCCGTCCGCCTCCCCTCTCTTTCCCGATCCCATCCGTGAAATCTGTGCAATCCGTGGTTAAAACAACCCCAATGAAATCCGACCAGCCAGCTCCGGATCTCACGCCGACGGACTTCGCCGTGCACATGAATCCCCTCGAGCGGCGCATCGGCTACAAATTCCGCAACTCGCTGCTCCTTGCCGAGGCCTTGACCCATCCGAGCCTTTCTTTCGAGCGCAAGACCTTCCATTTCGACAACCAGCGGCTCGAGTTCCTCGGCGACGCCGTCCTGCAACTCGTCGTCACTCACCATCTTTACCGTCTCTTCCCCGCATTCAGCGAAGGGCAGATGACCAAACTCCGTTCGCGCCTCGTTTCGCGCGAAGGCCTCAAGAAGCACGCTTTGGCTCTCGGACTGGGCGATTACCTCATGCTCGGCCGCGGCGAGGAGGCCAACCAAGGACGAAGCCGTTCCTCCACCCTGGCGGACGCCTTTGAGGCGCTGGTCGGCGCCATCTACCTCGATAGCGATTTGGAGACGGTCCGTCGCTTTGTCCTTCGCGTAGCCGGCGACGAATTGGGCGCCCTCGCCCGCGAACCCGGGGAGAACAACCCGAAGGGCGAGCTGCAGGAAATTCTCCAAGCCATCTCGCCGATCAGCCCCGCTTACGAAGTTGTCTCCGAAACCGGTCCGGACCATCACAAAGAATTCATCTGCCGTGTGCTCTGGGAAAACAAGGAACTGGGCCGGGGACTCGGACAAAGCAAGAAGCAGGCGGAGATCAATGCGGCCGTCGAGGCCCTGCACGGCAGAGTCTGGGAAGCCTGATCAGGCCTTGTATTCCTGCAGCGCTCGCACTCCGTAGCCTCCCGACTTGATCGCCTTGATCGCGCGCGTGCTCATGCGGGCCGCGCGGATGGTTGTCATGATGGGAATGCGCTGGGCCACGGCGGCGCTGCGGATGGAGACTTCATCCTGACGGGGCACTTTGCCGTGCGGCGTGTTGATGATGAATTGCATCTCGCCGTTTTTGATCAGGTCGAGCAGATGCGGGCGGCCTTCGGATAGCTTGTAGATAAGTTTGGCGGGGATACCAGCCTTGGACAAAACCTCCAAGGTCCCTTTTGTCGCATGGATGCTGAAGCCCATGGCCGCAAAATCCTTCGCAATGTCGACGATTTGGGTTTTGTCCGCGTCCTTCACGCTGATGAAGACGCTCCCCTCGCTCGGAAGGGCCGGTTGGGCCGACATCTGGGCCTTGGCGTAGGCGATACCCAGATCGCTGTCGATGCCCATCACCTCCCCGGTCGAACGCATTTCCGGTCCGAGGGTGATGTCGATGCCGGGGAATTTGATGAACGGGAAAACTGCCTCTTTCACCGAGAAGTGCTTGGGCACCACCTCTTCGGTAAATCCCAAATCTTTCAGCTTGTGACCGGCCATGACCTTGGCGGCCAGTTTGGCCAGCGGCACGCCAATCGCTTTGCTCACGTAGGGAATGGTTCGCGAAGCCCGCGGGTTGACCTCCAGCACGTAGACTGTCTCGTCCTTCACCGCGAACTGCACGTTCATCAGACCCTTCACCTTCAACTCCTTGGCCATCGCCTTGGCTGCATGGCGCAATTCGGCCAGAACTTTTTCCGAAAGCGAAAAGCTGGGCACGACGCAGGCGCTGTCGCCGCTGTGCACGCCCGCCTCCTCGATGTGCTCCATGACACCGCCAATCACGGTATCCTCCCCATCGCTCAAGCAATCGACATCGACCTCGGTGGCGTCCTCGAGAAACCGGTCCACCAAGACCGGGCGATCCGGGCTGGCCTTCACCGCGGTGCGGATGTAGCGGCGCAGATCCTCCGGCGTGTAAACGATCTCCATGGCCCGTCCGCCCAGCACAAACGAAGGACGCACCAACACCGGATAGCCGACCTTTTCGGCCACGGCCAAAGCTTCGTCCTCGTTGGTCGCGGTTCCACCCTGCGTGGCACGAAGCCCCAACCGGTCGAGCATGGCCGCAAAGTGCTTCCGGTCCTCCGCCATCTCGATGCTCTTCGGCGACGTGCCGATGATCGTCACCCCGTTGGCCTCCAGCGCGGCGGCCAGATTAAGCGGCGTCTGTCCACCGAACTGCACGATGGCCGCGTCGCATTTCTCCCGCTCGTAGATGTTGAGCACGTCTTCCAAGGTCAGCGGCTCGAAATACAATTTGTCGCTCGTGTCGTAGTCGGTCGAAACCGTTTCCGGATTCGAGTTGACCATCACCGTCTCCCATCCCATTTCGCGGAACGCGAAAGCCGCGTGCACGCAGCAGTAATCGAACTCGATCCCCTGCCCGATCCGGTTCGGTCCGCCCCCCAGGATCATGACCCGCCTTTTGTCGTTGGGACGCGTCTCGTCCTCGTCGCCGTAGGTCGAATAGAAATAAGGCGTGTAGGCTTCGAATTCCGCCGCACAGGTGTCGACCAGACGGTAAGTCGGCTCCACCCCGGCCGCCTTGCGAGCCTGGCGCACTTCGGCTTCGCCCGACTTGGTCAGATGCGCGATCTGCCGGTCGGAAAAACCATGCCGTTTCATCCGCCGCCATGGAACTGACCCAAGATCTTTCGGACAGGAGCTCTCTTCGGCGACGATCTTGGCCAGCCCGTGCAGAAACCATGGATCGATCCCCGTGATGCCATGGATCTTATCCACATCCCATCCGGCGAGGAGCGCGTGGCGCAGGCTGAAAATACGCTCGGCGGATGGCACGCGAATTTTCTGCTCGAGGGTCGCTTCATCGAGCGAG
>JAFMJK010000039.1 GCA_017853515.1 Chthoniobacterales bacterium
GGCCATTCGGGGCAACAAGCTCTACACCGCGACTTGGTCACCCAAGGGTGGCGCCAACGACCACATGATCTTCATCACCGACCAGTTCGGCAATCCGGTCAATGCCGGCCCGGCGACCGCGTCGGATTCGGCGTCGAACTATTCCACGTGGGCGAACGGGAACAACCAGGGATCCGGCTTCAATGCGTGGGAGATTGCGAACGCAGGTCCTTCTTCCGGCGTGTTCCTCGGCGATCCATCCGCCGCCGGCATCCAAGGCATGAGTTCGAAATCTTTCGGCCTCTACGCCAAGGGTGGATCAACGTCCTCCGCCACGGCGATCCGTTCCTTCCCGGAGCTCAATGTCGGCGACTCCATCGCATTTCAGTGGGGCATCAACTGGGATGGCGGGAACGGCGCAAACGGCAAAAAAGGATTCAACCTCTGGGCCGGCGCGACTTTCCTCATGAATACCGAGCATGCCGGAACCGCGGATATCGTCGTTGGCGGATCCAGTTCGGGCATGGGTTACGGCACGCAAGTAATGAACTGGAGCATCACGCGCACCGCGGCCGACAAACTCCAAGTTCGTGCGACGCGGCGCGATGGCGGCGTCTTCACCCGCGAACTGACGGTGTCTTCGTCCGCCCCGACCCGCCTCGAATTCTATGCCACGAATCTGGCCGACGGTGACCAGCGGCAGCCGTATTTCAACGACTTGCGCATCTACCGCAGCGGCGGTTCGAGCAAGGGCGGTCGCGTCTTCGGCAATTTCGACGGCGGTTCGGGCTCCAAGCCATGGATTTTCGCCACGCCAGGCGCTGCAACCCAATACGGCTTCAAAGCCTCCGGCAAAAATTACATGGGCAATGCCGGGCAGGCTCTCGAGTCCGAGTTGGACCTGGTCGAGGCTTTCGGTTCCGTGCCGAAGACCATCTTCGTCGCTGCCGTGGCTTACGGAGGCGGATTCGGCGGAACGATCCAGTCCCAAGCCCCGGCTAGCTTCGGCAATTCGGCCGAAGATCTGGAAATCCCCGAATACCAACCGCTCAACACCGCTTCGCTCCGCGACGAAGACCTCGATGGAAAATTCGACGTCGGCAACCCGCAAATGATCGTCTCGGTCAACGGCAACGAGACGGACGGCAACTACGGGCTGCGCCGCTTCTATCTCGACGAGGCGGCGGACGAGACCTCCGAACTCACCGTGAAGTTCAAGCCGAACGCCGAAGGCGTCGTCTCCAATGTCGAGGTCTTCACCAATTTGAATCGCCGTGACAAAGCTGTCCTCGAGGAAAATCCGGCCACGGTGACGCCTTCCTCCAACACCTACTTCCGCGCTTATCCGATGTCCGGCCCGGATGCCGACGGCTTCTATACCACTTCCATCCCTGTGGAACTCTGCGGCGCCTACCGCTTGCAGGTCCGTTACAAAATCGCGGGCGTCAACGGAAACGGCTACATCTATTACACCGATAACGGCCTGCGCCGCGATTGCGCCATCGTTGTCTCTCCGAAGAAGGCTCTTGAGCTCAATATGTATGAAGTCAATCCGCTGATCGTCGAGGCGAAGGACACTTCATTCGGCGGACGCAGCACCTTCATGGACTTGGTCGAAGGGGGAACGAACGGAACCAACCAGTTCGGCGGCCCCGATGCGCTGAATGAGGGACACTACTCCTCGATGGGCATCAACATGCTCTGGTTGCAACCGATTCATCCGATCGGCATCGAAGGCCGCGACATCAATCCGGAGACTCCGGGCCAGCCGTTCGACCCGGGCAGTCCTTATGCCGTTCGCGACTATTGGACGGTTGCCCCGATGCTCGGGCGCAGCAACACCGAGGCCAACGCTATGTCGGAATTCCAGACCTTCGTCCAACGCCTGGACGAGTGGGGTGTCGGCGTGATGATGGACGGCACCTTCAACCACAGCTCGCCCGACGCCATCATGGGCCAAGGTGCGGTCGATCTCGGCATCACGGCAAGCGGCAACCAGCAGATCCGCAGTTACAACACCGGTTGGTACGCCAAGGAAGGCTTTCCGGCCACGCCGGCTGCGAACACCAACGAGATCGCCATCGCGCCGGACCGCAACGACTTCGGCAACTGGACCGACGTCCGCGAGTTTTTCTTCGGTGATTACGACGCGCTGGTGAAGGAAAAGGGGACGCAAAACCCGGATAAATCCTATCCCGACAACGCCTACAAACTCGCTTTCCTGCTCGAGCGCGACGAATTTGCCGGCCACACGGACGCCACGCGCCAAGTGTGGAACTACTTCGCCTACTACCCGATCTACTGGCTGGAGAAATCAGGCCATAGTTCCTCGACGCCGAAGAACCAGTCCTATGTGGGTATCGATGGCTTGCGCTGCGACTTTGCCCAGGGTCTCCCCTCGCAATTCTGGGAGTATGCCATCAACAAAACGCGCGCCCGCAAGTGGGACTTCATCTTCATGGCCGAGTCGCTCGACGGCGCCCGCGAGGTGGCCGGAAGCAAGCGCCATGGCGTCGGTTACCGCTCGGCGCGCCATTTCGACGTGCTCAACGAGAACATCGTCTTTTACTGGCGCGATACGTTCTTCGGTTATCCGGCCAATGGCGGCGCCGGCACGGTCAAAAATCCGAAGACTTTCGACACTTGGAAGGCCTATGACGACCGCCGCAATGCGTTCGACAATGTCACGCTGCTCAACAACCTGACCAGTCACGACGAGGTCTTTCCGCACAACGATGTCTGGTCCATTGCCTACGGCTACGCGCAAGTCGGCGCCTTGGACGGCATCCCGATGCTCATGTATGGACAGGAAGCCGGCGCGCAGAACAGCAAGTCGGCCTACGGTGCGAGCGAGGCGAACTTCGGCACGATCAATCCCACCAACAACTTTGCCAAATACGAGGCCAACTTCGGCAAGAACATCCCGAACTTCAAGGTCTACAACAACATGGCCAACATCTGGAGCAGTCGCACTGCCGACGAATGGAAACTCCAGACTTTCTACGGCCGCGTGAACAAAGCCCGTCTTGCCGCACCGGCGTTGCAAAGCCAGAACGTTTATTTCCTGAGCAAGAAACAGGTGGGTGGCGGCTACGACGACAATATGTTCGCCGTGGGCAAAGTGAAGAATCTGGGCCAAACCGCCGGAGCCGCGGGCAACAGCGTGGTCTTCGCCTTCGCCAACAACAACTACCGTGCCACGAACGCAGTGGCTGCACTCTTCGACCTCAACGCCAAAGTTCCGGGCACCGACCTCAACTACTTCGGCATCGACCGCGGCCGCACCTACAACGTGAAAGATTTGTTGGCCGACAACTCCAATGCCTATGTCTGGGCGACCAACCGCACCGGCGCGGACCTCATCGACAATGGTCTTTATGTCGGTTTGCCCAACAACGCCGCGGGCACCGGAAGCTACCAGGCACAATACCTGCAGTTGGTCGACCGCTCCCCGACCACACTGAGCTTCGTGCCGCCGCAGTTTGCGACGTACAACACGACCGTGACCCTCAACGCCACGGCGTCGCCGAGCTCGCCAGTCACCTATTCACTGGTCAGCGGTGACACCAATAAAGTGGTGCTGATCGACAACCAACTGACGATCAACTCTGGCACCGGATCGGTCGTTGTGCGCGCCACGGTGGCCGGCAGTGCTGACCGCGAGGGCGCCACGTCCGACGCCACCATCACCTTCCAAAAAGCCACGCAGAGCATCACGTTCGACATCAGCCCGAGCAATTTCACCACGAGCAGTGCGCCGCTCACCATGAGCGGAGCAGCATCGTCCCTGTTGACGGTGAGCTACTCCTCCTCCCAGCCTTCGGTCGCTTCGGTCAGCGGCAGCATACTTAATTTCAACTCCAACGGCTCGGCCGTCATAACGGCCAGCCAGCCAGGCAACGACAATTTCGAGGCCGCGACGCCTGTCACCGCGACAATCTTTGTCAGCCAAAGCTCGCAACCCTCGTTCGAGCAAACTTTCCCGGGCCAAAGTGCAACGAGCGACATCGACAGCGACGGAATCCCGGCCCTGACCGAATACGGCATCGGCGGAACCTCCTCGGGCAACGACCAGGCGCTCATGCCTTATCTCGAGCCGGGTTCGCGCCTCTCGCTGACCGCCGTTGTCCGCACGAATGATCCACGTCTTTCGGCAGTGGCCCAGTCCTCGACCAATCTGGCGTCAGGCTGGTCCGGCACGCCGCTCACCGGCGAGCCGCACACCAACCAAGCCGGTGTCACGGCGGGCTTCCAGCGCCGTATCTTCAGCATTGATGCCTCGTCGAATGCGCAGACCTTCCTGCGCCTGCGCTTCACCTTGCAGCCGACGAACAATCCGTAGGAAGGCGGCGCGGTGAGACGTGCCGGCTTTGCCATCCTTGGCATCTATGCCCTGACCTTGTCAGGTTGCCATCGTCCCTCACCCGTGTTGCCGCCAGCGCCCGAGCCGACGCCTGCTCCCGTCGAGGTGAAAGTGCCCCCCAGCACGGAAGAGCAAGATGTGATGGCTGCACTGGCTAGGGAAGGTGCTCGGGCCGTGGGGGGATTGAGTGCGCAATCGGACGTCCATCATGGTGCAATGTGGTTCAAGGGCAATGTGCCGACGGAGCGCAGCACCGCTTACCTCTTGCTTGGCAAGCTGGGGGAGGGAGGAGCTTCGACTTTGCGTTTCGTCGTCCGCTACGAGGGGAAACAACCGGCCAACCTCGGCAGTTGCACGGTGGTCGTCGACGGAGACGAAGTTGGGTCCTTGTCACCCGTGCCCAATCGCGTCGATCAGCCTGCCGACGGCGTGCGCCAATTGGCCGACATGCATTTCGACGATGTGCGCCCGATCATTTTTGCCATGATCAATGGTCAGTCTGCTGTCATCCGCACGGCCGATGGTAAAGAAATCCGTCTGGGGCGCGCCGAACTGGACGAAATGCGCCGCGTGTTGTCGGCCTACCTCCATCTACAAGCAGCACCCTGAGTCTGTCACGAGTTGTAGCGGCGGTCTGTGACCGCCGGACTGAAATTCGAGACAAGCTACCGACGCTCATAGAGCGCCGCTACAGCTTAAATCAACTCCGCCGCGATCTCGTCCGCCAATAATCTTCCGCGGGCGGTCAGGCGCACGCGGGGGCCGTGATCTTCAAGCAGACCTTCCTCGCGCAGGGATGTGACGAGATCGCGGCGGCGCGCGAGGGTCGAAGGATCGATACCGGCGTTCATGCGCAGACCGAAGGCGATCTTTTCCGCTTCGCGCGTTTCGGCGGGCAGAATCTCCTCGGTGGCAATCGGACGGATACCGGCTTGCATGGCGCGGACATAGGCGGCGGTGTCGGGGACATTTTGCCAACGGCGGTCTCCTGTTGTGGACCACGCGCTGGGGCCGAGCCCGAGGTAATCGGCGCCTTCCCAATAGGCGATATTGTGACGGCAGGCCCGGCCCGGTCGCGCGTAGTTGGAAATCTCGTATTGGGCATAGCCTGCTGCGGAGAGTAACTCGACGCCGCATTCGAAGAAGCCTGCGTCCTGTTCGGTGTTTTCCCGGAATTCGCCGCGCTGCAAGCGCTCGAAATACTCGGTGTCCTCCTCGTAGGTCAGGCAATACGCGGAGATATGGTCGGGTTGCAGTGCGATGGTTTGCTGCAGGCTGTCCTCCCACTGCGCAAGAGTTTGTCCGGGCACACCGTAGATCAAATCGAGGTTGAGATTGTCGTAACCGGCGGCGCGAAGGATGGAGAAAGACTTGCGCACCTGATCCGCGTCGTGCACCCGGCCGAGAACTTTGAGCAGTTCCGGATCCCACGATTGCACGCCCATGCTCACACGATTGACGCCGAATGTGCGGAGCAGGTCCGCTTTGCGGGCGGTTACCGTTGCCGGGTTCATCTCAATGGTGAACTCGGATGTTCCGGAAAAATCGAGGGAGCGACGCATGCCATGGAAAAGCCGCTCGAGTTGCGAGACGGAAAGCGCGGTGGGAGTGCCGCCGCCAATGAAGACGGTCTCCGGCGCACAATTGCCTCCGAATAATTCCGCTTCGCGGATGACAGCATCGACCAGCGGGTCCGCTTTCCCCGGACCCGCGATGTCCTTGTAGAAGCTGCAATACGGGCAGATCTGCAGGCAGAAGGGAATGTGGATGTAGAGGTGGCGCGCGGAGCGCGCCAACGAGTGTTCGGTTTTCAGTGATTCAGTTTTCAGCAAAGCATCCGGCGGTCGTTGGCTTCGCCTGTCTCGCCAAGCCTCGGCTGACCGCCGCTACAGACTGAACACCGAAAACCGAAAACTGCCAACTCCGCGCCTCAGGCGCGGATTGCTTCGATTGCGGAACGCAAGTCCGATTCGGTGACATCATCGGAGACAACGGCCGCGCCGAGGCGAGGAACGACAACGAAGCGGATTTTTCCCGAGCTGAATTTTTTGTCCTTGGCGGCAGCGGCAAGCAAAGCGTCCGTGCCGAGATGGGCGGGCAGTGCGAGGGGCAGACCGAAAGCGGAGAGCTTTGCGCGCACGCGATCCGCCTCCTCTCTGGAAAGATGGTTTTGGCGCTCCGAAATGACCAGCGCGGCGGCCAGACCAAGACTGATCGCTTCGCCGTGCAGCAGTTCTCCGTAGCCGGCCACATTTTCGATGGCGTGGCCGATGGTGTGTCCGAAATTGAGCAGGGCACGCACGTCGCTCTTTTCTTTTTCATCCTCGGCCACGATGGCGGCTTTGATCGCGATATTGCGCGCGATGAGCGGGGCGAGCGATTCGCGCGGGGCGGAGGGATCGAGGTCCGCGAGCATTTCCGCATCGCGGATGGCGGCGTGCTTGATCACTTCGGCGAACCCCTCGCGGTATTCGCGGTCGGGCAGGGTGGCCAGCGTGTCGGTGTCGGCCAGGACGAGGCATGGCTGGTGGAACGCGCCGACCAGGTTTTTGCCGGCCTTGGCATTCACCCCGGTTTTTCCGCCGATCGAGCTGTCCACCTGCGCGACGATGGTGGTGGGGATCTGGACGAAAGGAATGCCCCGCTGGTAGATGGCGGCAACGAATCCTGCCAAATCTCCGATCACGCCTCCCCCCAAAGCGACGACGAAGGAACTGCGGTCGAGCCCCGCGTCCAACATGCCATCGATCAGATCCTCAGCCGCCGCCAGGCTTTTCGATTTTTCTCCGGCCGGCACGGTGAGCCGCACGGCATCGAATCCCGCGGCGCGGAGCGAATCGAGCACGGTCTGCGCGTGAAGTTTGCCCACGTTGTCGTCCGTAATGACGGCGCATTTGCCGCGCAACCCGGCTTCCATGCAGAGCGTTCCGGCCTTGGCGAGCAAGCCGCGACCGACCAGCACGCGGCAGGCTGCGCCCGGAATGTGCACCGGCACCTCGATGGCGGGTGCGGCATTCACGCCACGGGGTTCTCTCCCGCGACCACCGCGGCGCCGACCAAGCCCGCGGCGTTCTGGAGCTGGGCCGGAACGATCGGTGTTTTGACCATTGATTGGACCACGGGAATGAATTTGTCCGCTTTGCGGCTCACCCCGCCTCCGATGATGAAGAGGTCGGGGTTGATCAGTGTGTCCAGGCGAGCCACGACCTCGCCCACCTTTTCGCCCCACTCCTGCCATCCGAGGTCTTTCTCCTCGCGGATGCGGGCGGCGGCGCGGGATTCGGCGTCCTTGCCGCGGATTTCGATGTGGCCGAACTCGGTGTTGGGCAGGAGCTTGCCGTCGAGAAAAACCGCGCTGCCGATGCCGGTGCCGAGGGTCAGCAGGACAACGACGCCCTGCATGTTGCGGCCGGCCCCGAAACGCATCTCGGCGATGCCGGCGGCGTCGGCGTCGTTCATGACGATGGTCGGGCGACCGACTTTGGCCGCGAAAAAGGTGGCCGCTTCGAAGCCCAGCCATTGCGGGTCCACGTTGGTCGCGGTGAGGACGCGTCCGGATTTGACCACGCCGGGGAAGGTGATACCGACCGGTCCGGAGACGTCGGGGAATTTGCCGAGGGTTTCCCGTATGACCTCGGTGACGGCGTCGGGCGTGGAAGGCGCGGGGGTGGGGATGCGCGAGCGCTCGGCTCTGAGTTCGCCGGTGGCAGTGTCCACGGGCGCGCCTTTGATGCCCGACCCCCCGATGTCGATGCCGAGAAGAACCATGGGGGAGCATTGCACAACACGGGGAATTTTCCCGCAAGGGCGAAACAGCGGTCTTTCCACTTGGCAAAGGAGCGGGTCAGGCCGGACTATTTTGCCATGCCCTTGCGGATCGATTTCCATGTCCACTCGTTTTTCTCCATGGACGGCGTGAGCAGTCCGGAGGACTTGATCGCCGCGGCGCGTGCGGCGGGGCTCAACGGCTTCGCCATCACGGACCACAACACGTGCGATGCGGTCGACTATATGCTCGGCAAGGGCCTGATGCGTGCGGACGGCAAGCCGGTCGACGGGTTTCTCGTGATCCCCGGCGTCGAGGTGACGACCGCCGACGGACATCTTCTCTGCCTCGGTTGCCGGCTGCCCCCGTCGCTCAAAGGAAAACCCTCGCTCGAAGTTTGCCGTCTGGCCCGCGAGGCGGGGGGCATTTGCGTGGCGCCGCATCCCTACGATCTGTTTCGCGCGGGGATCCGCGAGAGCGTGCTCGATACCCTGCCGCTCGACGGGCTCGAGGTCTTCAATGCCGCGACCACCCTCAAACGCCACAACCGCAAAGCGTATCAATATGCCGAGAAACGCGGTTTGCCCATGACGGCGGGAAGCGATGCCCACCACGCGGCCGCGGTCGGCGTGGCCTGCACCATCCTCGACACGGACGATTTTTCCGTGGCCGGAGTGCTCGCCGCGTTGAAGAAAGGATCAGAGCTTGAGCAGCAATACCTGAGCACGCGCCAGACTATACGGAAAACTTGGAATAATTGGTTCCGTCTGCGCAGCAAGCCCCGCGGCGCGCGTGTCGCGCAGAAGGCCCGATCCGTATCTCCTTGACCCTGCCGGGCGCGGTGGAAACCGTCTCGGCGGTGAAAGCAAAAACCCGCAAGCGTCCGCTCTGGGACGAGGTGTTCGGCGCGGACGGTGCCCCGCGGGAAATTTACCGCCCGTTGCTCGACCGGGTGATGTCCATGCCGCGCGGCGAGATCCGCACGGTCATCGAGCGCCTCGAAACGGCCATGCGCGAGATGGGCGTGAATTTCGACCTCTCGCGCGGTCGACAGCCTTGGAGCCAGCGCCCGTGGTTTTGCGACGTGCTGCCGGAGCTTTTCGGTCACGCCGAGTGGTCGCAGATTGCCTCGGGCCTGCAGCAGCGCCTGCGCGCTTTCGAGTTGTTTCTGCAGGACATCCACGGGCCCAAGGAAATTTTGCGCAGCCGCGTCATCCCGTCACAACCGGTCCTCGGCAGTCCGTATTTCCAGCGCGCAGCCGTCGGTCTGCCTTTGTCCGGCGGGGCCTTTCTCCATCTGGCCGGCTTCGCCCTCGCGCGATTGCCCGACGGACGCATGGCGGTCGCGCACCATTACTTCAGCGATGCTTCCGGAATTTCCTACATGATGCAGAACCGCCGCGCGCTTTCCCGCGTTTTCGGCGAGGTGTTCCAGGACCACAATCCGCAGAGCATCGCGGATGTGCCGATCTTGATCCTCGAAGCTCTCTGCGCGCTGGCGCCCGCGGGAGCCGCGGATCCGGTGGTCGCTTTGCTCACGCCGGGTTCGGGAAATCCCGCCTACTCCGAGCACAGCTTTCTCGCGCGTCGCATGGGAATTCCCCTGGTGCAGGGTGGCGACCTCCTTGTCCTCGACGACCGGCTTTACCTCAAAAGTGTTTCCGGTCTGGAGAAAATCGACGTGCTCTACACGCGGGTGGCGGACGCGTGGCTTGATCCCTTGGTCTTTCGCGGAGATTCGCTCCTCGGCGTCCCCGGTCTGGTCCAATGCGTGCGCCGCGGCCATGTGGCCGTGGTCAATGCGATCGGCGCGCGCTTGGCCGACGACCGGGCCATACTCCCGTTCAGCGCCCGCATCATCCGCTTCTACCTCGGCGAAGCGGAAAAACTTCCCACCTTGCGCACCTGGTGGCTCGGTGATGTGGACCAACGCGACCACGTGCTCGATAACCTCGACGAATTCGATATCCGTCCGCTTTACGGCGAACAGATCGTGCACTGCGCGGCTTCGTCCGCGACCGACGAAAAGAAGCTGCGCAAACTGCTCGCCTCCGACCCGCAGAATTACGTTGCGCAGCCGCGCGATGCCGGTGCCACCTCGGTCTGCCTCGACCGCCGCGGCGCGCTCGATGACAGGCGGCAGGACCACATTGTCTTCGCCTTGCGCGGCAGCGGGGGCGAATACGAGGTGTTTCCCGGCGCCCTCACGCGCATCTCGGCGCCGGACAGCGTCTTCACCGCGTCCGAATTGGGCGGCGGCGGGAAAGACACGTGGGTCCCGGCAGAATCCGCCGACCTCGTGCGCCCGCGCTCCGCGCTATTGCCCGACCACGCGGGCCCTTCCTCGCATGTGACCAGCCGCGTGGCCGATTCGTTTTACTGGCTCGGACGCTACCTCGAACGCGCCTACAGCCTCGCTTGCATGGTCGGTGTGGTGGAAAGCCTCGAGACCGAAGAACTGACCCGCGCCGAGCGTCAGCTTTACCGGCCGGTCTGGAACCGTATGCTTCCCCCGCTCGAGCAAACCGAATCGGGCCGCAAGCGCAGCATCACCACGGTGGCCGAGCGCTATCAGATCGTGCTCGATCCCTGCGAAGAGGGATCTTTGCTCAGCACCCTGCGGCGTGCTTGGTGGAACGCACGCCAGGTCGGCGAGTGCCTCAGCATCGAGGCTTCGGGCGCGCTCAATCAGCTCGAGGCGACGTTCAACCGCGCCCGCTTCAAGCCGTCCGGCGACAAAACCGTCCTTGCTCTGGCCACCCAGCGCCTGTGCGCCGAGACAACGGCTGCGGTCGCCGAATTTTTCGGGCTGGCCGATGCGACGATGTTGTCCGACCGCGGATGGAACTTCTGCCGCTTCGGCCAGCAGTTCGAGCGCGCGGCGGTCACCTGCAATGCGGGCGTCACCGTCTTCAAGTCTTTGGCCAAGCGGGCGGAAAAGACGCGCGGCGTCGGGGCCCATCCGGTGGAGATCGAGTTGTCCGCCTTTTTGCGCATGTTGGCCTCGCGCGACGCCTACCACCGCATCTACCAGATGCGCGCCGAGCCTGTGCCCGTGCTGCGCATGCTTTACGACAACGACGAGGTCCCGCGCTCGGTGCGCAAATGCCTCGTGGAATGCGCGCGATTCATCGGCGGCTCCGAATCGCCAAGCGGTGCGCGTGTTTCCGGTGCCATCACCGCCGTCACCCGGCTCATTGACGAAGCCGGTTGGGAAAAGTTCTTCCCCGCGCCGGCGCGTGAAGTCGCCGAAGGGCCCGGCCTCGATGCCGGACTGCTGGCGAAGCTGGCGACGCTCCTCGAATCGATCAACGACCGCACCCACGAAATCCACGACGTGGTGACCGACGGCTTCATCAACCACCAGTTCGCCGCGTAAAGCCCCATGCGTTTCGATATCACGCACGTCACGGATTACCGCTACGAGCAACCGGCGAGCGAAGCCTACGCCGAGGCGCGGCTCACGCCACCGGAACGCCCGACGCAGCGCACGCTCTCCCACCGCATCGAATTTTCTCCCGAGGCGCCTCTGACCGGTTACACCGACTACTTCGGCAACCCGGCCGTGTTTTATTCCGTAATCAAGCGGCATCCGCGTCTCACCGTGACCAACCGCCTGTCGGTCGAAACATCGCCGCCCGTGCTGCCCGGGGACGCGCTCGATCTGACGGTCGGCGAGGCGCGCCAGATTTTTTCGTCCGTGGCGACCGAGGTGTTCGACCATCTGCGGGGCACCGCGGCCGCGCCGAACGGCGGCGAGGCGACCAAGTGGGGGCGCAAGCTGCTGCGCTCGGATCTTCCGCTCCGCGATGCCCTGGCCGCCCTCAACAAGGAAGTGCACCGCGATTTCAAATACACCAAGGGCAGCACCGATGTTTCCACCCCGTTGGCCGCGGTGTGGAAAACGCGCAGGGGGGTTTGCCAGGATTTCGCGCATGTCATGCTCAGCGTGCTGCGCACCTCCGGTCTGCCCGCGCGCTACGTTTGCGGCTACATCGAGACAGATGCGCCCGAGGGATCGTGCCGTCTTGTCGGATCCGTGGCCACGCATGCGTGGGTCGAGGTGCTCGTTCCGGGAATGGAATGGGTCGCGCTCGACCCGACGAACAACCAGTGGTGCGGCGAGCGCCACGTCGCGGTATCCTTCGGTCGTGACTTCGCCGACGCCGCGCCCCTCCGCGGCACCTTCAAAGGGAGCGGAGGACAAACCATGTCGGTCAAGGTCACGATGAAACGCACTGCATGAAACTCTCGATCGGATACCGCGCCGAATACTGCTACGAGGGCAAAGTCAGCCTTTCGCCGCATGTCGTGAGGTTGTTCCCGCGCGACGCTATGCAGGCCGGCGTCCGTTCGTTCCGCTTCGCCACCAATCCGCACGGCTCGACGCATTGGCGCCACGACCTCTTCGACAACGTCGTCGCGCAGTGTTTCTACCCGCGCGAGGAAAACCGCCTTGTTTTCGAGTTCGACGCGGAGATAGCCGTCGAGGAACGCAATCCTTTCGGCTTCCTGCTCGACAGCCGCGCGTTGCAGTGGCCGGTGGAATACGAGGGGCGCGAACGGGAATTTCTCGCCCCGTTCATGCGTGCGGCCCGAACCGAACTGCCCGCGGCCCTGCGTCCCATGTCCGGCGGCGAAACCGTCGGTGCGCTGGTCGGCATGAACCAATGGATCCACGCCAACATTGCCTACGAACGCCGTGACGAAGGCGATCCGCATCCGCCGGCCGAGACGCTGCGCCTGCGCCTCGGCGCCTGCCGCGACACGGCGGTTCTCCTCGCCGCCGCTTTGCGCGCCCAGGGCCTGGCCGCGCGTTTGGTCAGCGGTTACCTGTGGGAAAGCGTGAGCGATCCGGCCGAGCGGAAAGCCGAGGGAGCCCTGCATGCCTGGACCGAAGTTTTCTTGCCGGGCGCGGGCTGGGTGGGAATGGATCCGTCCAACGGTGTCTTGGCCGACCATCATTATCTCGCTGTCGCAGTCGGCATCGCGCCCGACGACATTGCGCCGGTGAAGGGCCTCTACTTCGGCGACCGCAAGGTGCCGCACAATCTGACGACAACGCTCGAGATCGTGAGGGGATGTTAGAATAATACCAATCACGAAAAGTTTTTCGACTTTTCACACCCCTCGGTAGGGTCG
>JAFMJK010000238.1 GCA_017853515.1 Chthoniobacterales bacterium
GCGCGGCTGAGCAGCGAGGCCATGCCCCCGAGGTAAGGCAACACGCGGACGCCGAGCATGGAGCGGGCCGCCATGTTCATGAAATGGCGGCGAGTCATTTCGTCGGCGCGGCAGATGTCGCAACCGCGGTTCGAGCGGGAATTTCTTCGTGCGGTCATTGGATGTAGAGGAATTCTGCGGACATGAGCATGGCCGAGGCGAGATTCGTCGCGGCTGTCTCGGGGGAACTCTCGAACTCTTTTGCCATGAGCGCAACTTCTTCGTCGGTCGGTTCCCTGTTGAATATGGCCAGATAAAGTGTCCTGATTTTGGCTTGGGGGTCCGCAGCATCGTCCAACTCCCGGTTGAGCAGCGCATCCTTGTTCCCGACCAGTTCGTTCTGGACCAGACCGTTCATCAGCGAGAGAACCTGACCCATGTTGGGTTCGAGGGTCGAGCCGTCAACCAGTTCGCGGTTCCCCTGACCGAAAAGCGCGAGAAAATGGCCGCGCGGCGCGGGGCTGGGAAGCTCGGAGGCGCGGGCTTGGACCCCGCGGACAAACTCTTTCGGGTTGGACGTCATTTCCATCATGGACGCATCTCCGCCGGAGCCGTCGTCTTCTTGGATTTTCTTCACCAGTTGCGCGAAGTATCTTTTGAGTTCACCCGGATCTTCGATCGCCAAGATCTCCCGCGACAGTTGCGACATGGTCATCTTGCCTTCGAGAACCGGTTTGTTCCCCACGAACACACGGTCGTCCAACTGCAGGCGGCTCCCGTTGTCCGGACTGTCCGGGTTGCCGCGAACCAGGGTCAGCACGGAGTCCCAGATCTGCTCGGGGCTCATCCGATGCATGGGCCGTCCGAGATGGTCGTCGGCCCCGCCGTTGGCGACCGAAGGCGCCGCATTGGCGCTCGCCTGGAAAGCTTTGGTCAACATCAGGATCTCCTGGAAATCCCGCAGGTTGTAGTCCAACTCCACCATCAGCTTGGTCACTTCGCGCGACAAGGCCGGGTCGAAGGTGTCGTTGGGTTCGATGTATTCATCGTAGGGCTCGTACAAGCCGCTGCCCATGATGCGCCGCCACATGTTGTTCGCGATCGCGGCGGCAAACCGGTCGCCGCTTCCTTTGGTCACCCACTCGGCGAACTTCGCCCGCCCGTCGTCGCGGTCTTCGCGCCCGGTGGTGCCGTTGCCTTCCCCGAACGGAAATCTCCCGCCGACATAATCGCCGGGTTTTCCCCCGCCCTCTTTGAAGTCCTTGGGCAGGGCAATGCGCCCCGTCCCTCCTCCGTCAAGGCTGACGACGAAGACGTTGTCGTTGAGCGAGGTCGCCACTTCGTACTCCAGCGAGTCGAGCGGTTTTTGGCGCATCTCGCGCAGGAGGTTGCGAAAAGTGTTCTCGCGCATCGGCTGCAAGCCGTGGGTGAACGCCGCCAGTCGGTAGAAATCCTTCTGCTTGGTGTCCCCGTAGGGATCGTCGTGGCACTGGGCGCATTCCATGCGCGAACCGAGGAAGATGCGCATGGTGATGGCAAGGTTGTCCAAAGCCATGCCGCGGTCCTGGGTGAAGTAGCCCGACGGGGCGCTTTGCTCGTCCCATCCGCCCCCCTCGGACGTCAACATGGCCGTGACCATGTCGTCCCACGGCATGTTTTTGTCCGCCGCCGTGCGCACCCACTGGCGGTAAGCCGGAAAACGGGCCACGCCGCCGGCAATCAACTTGCGGTCCACCACCCGCAGACGGTCGAACAACCAGTTGGCCATGTGGCTGGAGTATCCGGGCGAGCGCACGAGCTTGGAAACCAGCGCAGCACGTTTGCCCGGGTCTTGGTCGGAGAGGAACTCCTCGGTCTCCGCCGCCGTGGGGATGCGCCCGATGGCCACGAGATAAGCACGGCGCACGAATTGGGCGTCGTCCACCGCGGGGGGCGCGGTGCGTTTCGCTTTGGCGAGATTCGCCTCGATGAGTTTGTCGAGCCGGGCGGCGGCCTCGCCCGCCGGAGATGCCGGCGGCGGCGCGGCCACGGCAACTTTCTGCTCCTTCTGCTCCACCGGCGCGGACGGTTCGGGCTTGGCCATTTCCGCGGCGGCAAAGGCGAGCAACTCGGTCTGCCCGTGCGGCACTACGACCGTTGCGTCCTTGAACACCACCGTAACCCCAGCCCCGTCGATGCCAGCAACTTCCACCGTATTCCCCTCGGGCACGGTGACTTCGCCGACTTTTCGACCGTTCAGCATCGCCGGGAACTTGGTTGCAGCCTTAAGTTTAAGTTCTTTGGGGAAGCGCTCGGGGTGCTTCAACAACCAGGACACCGGATCCACCGGTTCGGGCGTGGGTTCGGGCGTGGGGGTCGGTGTCGGCGTTGGGGTCGGTGTAGGTGTCGGCGTGGGTGTAGGTGTGGGCGTGGGCACCGGTTTGGGTTCGCCGCCGAGGACAATGCGCAACTTTTCGGCGAACTGCTCCAAAAGTTGGGCGACCGCTTCGCCGCGCGGTGTCGGCCCGCGCCAATTCTCGAACCAGACACCGCCGAGGAGCACCCCGGCCGCGATCACCACGACCAAGAAGATTTTGAAACCTCCCCCGGAGGAATGCCGGTAGGGCTTGCGCGGGGAACGCGGCGGTTTGGCTTCAGCCGGCGGGGTGGCGACCGGTGGCGGCGGCGAAGCCATGGGGGGCGCGGTGAAGGACTGTGAGCAGAGAGGGCACTCCAAGTTGTGGCCTGCCCATTCCTCCTGGACATCCAAATCCTGTTGGCAATGTGGGCATTTGATGATCATGAGCCGCGCAGCCACGCTACCACAACCCGGAGCCGCTCCAAAGAAATATGGGGAGCAGGCTTGAGCCTATCGCACGCGCGGATACAGCTCATGGCCGGAGGCTTTGCCATTGAACATCGCCGTGACCGGGCGCATGATGACAAAGACAAAATTGCCTCGTGGTGTAACGGTAGCACTGCAGATTCTGGATCTGTTTGTCATGGTTCG
>JAFMJK010000239.1 GCA_017853515.1 Chthoniobacterales bacterium
TTTTCGCGCAGTTCCACGCCCGTGCAGTGCGAGTCGAAAGAATCAAGCAGGGTTGCGGGTTCCGCTGCAAATGCACTCGTGCGCACAGCCGGAGCGAGGCGTCCACGTGCTTGCAGGACGAAGGGCGACTTCTCGTCTCCCGCCGCGGAGATTTCGAACGACGCATTGTCGAGGCCCAGAACGAAACGCAGCCCGGTAGCGTGACCTCCGCGGTCAAGGGAAAGAGCTTTGACGAAGTCGAGATTCTCGATGCAGAAGGGGAACTCCATTCCGCGCGCCCGCGCTGCGGCGAAGGCCAGCTCGACGTAGGCCGCTCCGGGAAAAACCGGTTGGCCGTTGACACAATGATCGGCGAGCCACGAGTGGGTATCGAGCGAGACGCGCGAGTTCCATGTGCCCGGCGCATCGATGGAAGCGTGTCCGAGGAGCGGATGCTGACGCTCGCCGAAACGTCCGGCACGGCAGGTGGGTAGTTCCGTCCACGAGGACTCGAGTTTCCAAGGGTAAAAAGGCAGCCGCGCTTTGCGGGCCTGCGGATAGACGTTTTCCCAGTTTGCGCGGTAGCCCGCAACGCAGAGCGCGCCGAGGGACGAGAGCATGGTTTCGCGTCCGGGTTGCGCGCGGCGCAGGGAACTGAAAACGCGCGCATCGGCGCCGGCGTTGTTGAGGCATTCAAGGAGGGATCCACCGAGAACCGGATGCGGTCCGACTTCGAGGAATGTTTTGTGCCCGAGTTCGAGCATCCGCGCGATGGTGTCGGAAAAAAGCACGGGCTGACGGATGTTGCGCCACCAGTAAGCGGCGTCCCAGTTCCCTTCGCTGCATTCGCGTCCGGTCACCGTGGAAAAGAGCGGCAGCGACGGCTTGTGCGTGCGGATGCCGGCGAGCGATCTTTCCAGCGGGGCGCGCGCCGGATCCATGAGTGCGCTGTGAAAAGCATACTCGACGCGCACCTTGCGGAGCGGAACGCCGCGAGCGGTCAATTCCTCGCCGAGTAGCGCGATATCCTCCACGCGGCCGGAGAGAACCGCCGATCGCGGGCTGTTGACCGCACCGATGGCGACGCGCCCGGGGCGCGAGGAGACAAGGCTCTGCAATTCGACGACGGGCAGGGCGACGGAAAGCATCGTTCCTTGTCCGCGACAGACAGCCATGGATTTGGCGCGGTGGCAAATGACCCGCGTTGCCTCTTCGAGAGTGAGCGCGCCGCTCACGCAGGCGGCCGCGGCTTCGCCCACGCTGTGACCGACGACGGCCGCGGGTTTGATGCCCCAGCTTTCCCAGAGTGCAGTCAAGGCGATCTGGATGGCGAAGATGGACGGCTGCGCAATCTCCGTGTCGTTGAGCCGCGTGTTCGCCTCGTCCTTGGCCAACTCGGAGAGCAGTGACCATCCGACATTGGCGCGGATCAGGCGGTCGACTTCCTCGAGTTTGCGGCGGAAGACGGGTTCCTCGCGGAGGAGATCGCAACCCATGCGGGTCCATTGCGATCCCTGGCCGCAGAAAACAAAGACGGGTGCCTCGGGATTCTCGACCGCGCGCCCGCGCGAGGCTCCCGGGGGACATCCGCCCGCGGCCGCTGCCTCGAGTTTCTCCGGCAGTTCCCGCGCGGATGCGACAACGGACAGACGGTGGGGCAGGGAAGACTGGTGCAGACCGGCGCTGAAGCAAATGTCGGATGAGGTCGCATCGTCACCGGACTTGCCCAGCAAGTCCGCGTAGCGTCCGGCAAGGAGGCTCAAGCTGTCCGGATTCCGTGCCGAGATGACCAGCAAGCGTGCTGCGTCATCGGTTGTCTTTGTCATTCGCGGATGCGGTGCCTCTTCCTGTGCCTGGGCAAGAATGGCGTGTGCGTTGGCGCCGCCGAATCCGAAGGAGTTCACGCCGGCCAAGACACGGTCTCCATCGGCCGCGAGTTTGGTCGCTTCCGTGACGATGCGGAGGTTTCCCCCTGCAAGATCGATCGCCGGATTGATCTCCTGGAAATGAAGGTTGGGGGGCACGGCTCCATGGTGGAGACAGAGAGCCGCCTTGATGGTTCCGGCAATGCCGGCGGCTGCTTCGAGGTGTCCGATATTGGTTTTCACCGAGCCGAGGAGGCATGGCTCCTTGCGTGCGGCGCCGATGGATTCGGCGATGGCTGCGACTTCACTCGGATCCCCGACGGGAGTGCCGGTGCCGTGCGCTTCGACGTATCGGATGCGTGATGGTTCGATGCGCGCGCGTTGGCAGGCGCTGCGAATCAGTTGCGCCTGCGCCGACGTGGCGGGAGCGGTCATGCTGGGTTTGCGTCCGTCTTGGTTGACTGCGGTCCCCAGAATCTCGGCATAAATTCGCAGTCCTTGTTTCCTCGCCAAGGTGGAGGGCAGGAGAAAGATCAAGCCTGCGCCTTCCGCGCGGACAAAGCCATCGGCCGATTTATCGAACGCTTTGCAGCGTCCGGTCGGCGAGAGCATGCCGGCGCGACTGAAGCTCACATAAGCGGCAGCGTTGTAGATGGCATTGGCGCCGCCGGCCAGCGCAGCACTGCACTCTCCGCGGCGGATCGCTTCGCAAGCCATGTGCACGGCCACCAACGAGGACGAGCAGGCTGTGTCCACGGCGACGCTGGGTCCTCCCAGATTGAACGCGAATGAAATGCGGTTCGAAGCCAGTGTCGCGGCGATGCTGTTGAGCGACCATGCATCCAGATGAGTGAGTTCCTGCGGGGCGGATTGGAGTTGCGAGAATTCGTGCGTGGAGATGCCGACGAAAACACCGATATCACGCGTCTCGCCGGCGGGCGCGGCCAGTTGGGACGCGTCGGTGAGGGCCTCCGCGGCAGTGAGCAGGAGCATGCGGTGCTGCGGATCGAGCGTTGCGGCTTCTCGGGGCGAAATCCCGAAAAACTCATGGTCGAACGCAGCGGGATCCTCGACGAATCCCC
>JAFMJK010000240.1 GCA_017853515.1 Chthoniobacterales bacterium
CTCCGCCGCCACCACCCTCTCCGGGCGGCGCGTCGAGTGGCGCACGCCGGCCACTTTGCTTCCCGTCGATGGTGTGCGGCTGGGTGATTCCAAAGGCGCGCTCACTGCGGTGTTCGCCGTGGCCGGCCCCGACGGTCTGCCGCTCGGGGAAATGGTTGTTTCGGGAGAAAGTCCGCTTTTCGAGGCGGGCACGCTCGCCGTGCGCATCTTCGTGGTGGGACTGGCCCTTGCGGGCGGCCTGATGCTGCTGGTCATGCTTCTTGTCGTCGACCGCACGATCGTCGGGAGGATCCAACTGCTGGCTGACAAGGTGGAGCACGAGAAAGACTCCGAGCGGCTGCCGGTCAAGCTGGATTACCCGGGCGACGACGAGTTGGCCATGTTGGCCCGCAGCATCGAGGAGTTGGCTCTTCTCGTGCAGGACGCCGAGCGCGAATACCGGCGCGTTGTGGAGGACCAGACGGAGAGTATCTGCCGTTTTGACCGTGATTGGTGCATCACCTACAGCAACCGCTCCTTCGAGGATCTCTGTGCTCTGCCGCCCATCGGCCGGAAGCCGGCCTTGGAGGCCTGTCTGGCGCCGGAAATCTACCGGACCCTGCAGGAGACGGTCCGCGCGCTCAGTCCGGAAAAAGCCACGACTGTCTTCACCCAGCAGGTGACCAAGCCCGCTGGCCCGACGCTCTGGTATCGCTGCACCCTGCGCGCCAATTTCGATGCTGCGGGTTCCTTGCTCAGCGGACAGTGGATCGCCGCCGATATCACTTCGGAAGTGACGGCCCAGCGCCGACTGCAGGACTCGCAAAAGCAACTGGCCAACCTCTCGGCGCGCCTCATGACCTTGCAGGACGAGGAGCGTCGTCGCCTGGCCCGCGAGCTTCACGACTCCACGGCGCAGAGTCTCGCCGCGCTGGAGATCAACATGAGCGCGTTGGAAAAGACTGGCGATCCTGCCGAGGCGAAACGGCTCGCCGCGGAGTCGGGCGAGATCAGTCGGCAGGTGGTCGACGAATTGCGCACGATTTCCTACCTGCTCCATCCGCCCATGCTCGACGAAGCGGGCCTGGCCTTCGCCATCCGCTGGCTGGCCGACGGTTACACCAAGCGAAACAATATCCCCGTATTCGTCGATATCGCCGACAAGTTCCCGCGGTTGTCGCCGGAGATAGAGACGGCCCTTTTTCGCGTGGTGCAGGAATCGCTGAGCAATATCTACCGGCATGCCGGCGCGACGAAGGCATGGATCACCCTCGGGGGCGAGGATGGCGAAGTCCGTCTCGAGGTGCGTGACAACGGCCAAGGACTTCCGCCCGATTTCTCCTTTGAGCGCTCGAGTGGTGTGGGTTTGGCTGGCATGCGCGAACGCATGCGGGAAATGGGCGGCACGCTCGAGGTGTTGTCCTCGGAGTACGGTGTGCTGGTCAAATGCCGGCTGGGAAAAAGCGGCGAGAACGCAATCTGAGCGGCCAGACCACGATGGCCGAAGTGCCGCCCATGAGCTTGGGTCATGGGCGCGCAACAGGCCTGTTACCGTCGGAGGGGACCGGCCCGTCCGCGCGGTGCGCGTGGACAATCACGACTACAGAACAACCTAAATTGCTTCAGCGCTTTTGACGGGCAACGCCGAAAGGGCGTCCATCAAGGCACAAGCTCTTCGATTTTCCGGAGAACTTGGTCCGGCGCCTGCCATTCGTTGCCGGATTGACCGGTCAGGTCTTTGCCGTTTTCGTCGATGAGGACGAGGTAGGGGATGCCGTCGGACGAATACTTGCGGAAGATCTCCGCCTCTCTTCCATCATATTTCACGTAGGGCCAGGGCATTTTGTCACCGTCGATGTATTCTTTCATCGCGTCCTCGCTTTGGTCGGAACTGACGAAGACCAACTCGAAGTCGGGGTGCTTTGCTTTGAATTGATTGTACCATTCGACGAGCTTCGGCGTGAACATGCGGCAGGGCGGACACCAGTGCGCGGAGAAATACAGCGCGGTGTATTTCGGTGAGCCTTCGATTTTCGGTCCGTCCAGGCTGTCCTTGATTTCATCGATATATCCGGCGTGGGCGGTGACGGCAAAAAGGCCGAGAGCCATGATAACTGAGAGGGCTGTTTTCATCGTCCCCGACATTGGACCCGGTCGGGCTATTTGGCAACCGCCCTTCGCCTCTTCCGGGTTGTTTTTCCTGTCAAGGGGCCGATAGTTGACGCTTATGAGGCTCGCCGTCGCCGCGCTTCTCCTGACCGCCTCTTTTTCTGTCGGCGGACCCATCGTTCGCGAACCCGGGGTCATCTATCTTTCGGACTTTGAGATCAAGGATCCGCGTTTTGCACTCACCGAGGCCGCGCCCTGCTTTTTTAACTCTGACATGAAACGCTACGCCGGAACCCTGCGTTTCCCGCAGCGGGTTGGACTCGATGCCGTGTCACCTGCGGGTATGTATCGCGTGCGCGGTAATGCGCGCCAAGGCGGCGTGGCTGCATGGATCGAGCCGCGATTTCTTGACGGAGTTCCGGAAGACCTTGTGCCGAAGCTCCGCGCTGCCGACGAACGCCGGCGCGAAGTCGAGGCCCTCATCGAGCGCAACGAGGTGGCAATCGGCATGACGCTCGATGAAGTCGGGCGCAGTCTCGGCAAACCGCAGAAGCGTTCGAGCACGACCAACCGCGAAGGGTCCACGCAGAATTTTGAATACGTCCGCTACAAACTTATCCCGCAGACGGTGTACACGCCGTCCTACGCCCAGACCGTTCTCGGGATCACGCCCGACCCGCGCCGGAGGCTTGAAACGGTGGTGGTGCGCGGCGGCTACGGACTCAACGCTTCGACGGTTTACGTCAAAGTTCCCGTCGGGACGATCAATGTCGGCTTTGTCAACGGCATCGTCGAATCGATCGAGGAATCCGAGGGCACGCTGGTCGGGGCCAA
>JAFMJK010000040.1 GCA_017853515.1 Chthoniobacterales bacterium
TGCCATGCCCGACCTCTCACAAACCACCTTCACCCTCGAAGACCTCCGCGCTCGCGCGGAAGGCCGCGGCCCGCTTCCGCCGGAAGTTCGGCTCGCTGTGCTTGGTTCCCCGGTCGGGCACTCCCTCTCCCCTGCGATGCAGAATGCGGCGCTCTCCGCCCTTGGTTCCGACGTCCGTTACGCCAAAATCGAGTGTCCGCCGGAAAACCTTGCCGAGGCGGTCGATCTCGCCCGCCGCGCGGACTTCCTGGGACTCAACCTGACCATCCCGCACAAATTCGAGGTGCTCAAACTCTGCACCGAACTCGACGACACCGCGCGGCAACTCGGCGCGGTCAACACCCTGCTCTTTGACGGCTCCCGCACTGTCGGCTTCAACACCGACGGACCGGGCCTGGTCCGCGCCATCCGCGACGTCTTTTCCTTCGACCTGCGCGACCTGCGCGTCATGGTCCTCGGCGCCGGCGGCGGCGCCGGTTCGGCGGCCGCGCTGCAGTGCGCCTTGGAAAAATGCCCGCGCCTCGTGCTGGTCAACCGCACCGAGGGCAAAGCGCACGATGTGGCCATGCGCGCCAAGCAAATTTTGCACACCGACCGCCTAGAAGGCCCCGAGGATCCCGTGACAGTCATCGCCTTGGAGGAGGGCGCGCTGCGCGAGCAACTCACCCGCACCGATCTGGTCATCAATGCCACATCGCTCGGCATGAAACGCACCGACCAGCGCCTCATCCCAGCCAGCCTCCTCACACCCGACCTTATGGTCTACGACATGGTTTACCGTCCCGCGGTCACTCGCTTGCTCGAGGACGCGCAGAACGCCGGCGCGCGCACCGCCAACGGATTGTCCCTCCTCCTCCATCAAGGAGCGCTCTCCCTCGAAATCTGGCTGAACCGTCCTGCACCCGCAGAGGTGATGCGCCGGGCTTTGGAGCAAGTCGCAGCCTAGCGCGGCCTGTTTTTCCAGAACATCGCCTTGAGCGGATGTTCGTCGAGCACATTGCCCGCGATACCCCCGAGTTTGTCCGCGTCGTAAAGCTGGATCCCGACATAAAAATAAAGCGGACACACCGGCATCTGCTCGCAGACCAGCAACTTCTCCGCCTCCCGCAAGATCCCATACCGCCGCTGCGGATCCGTCTCGGCCGCCGCATCGGCAATCAGCTTGTCATAAGCCGGATCACTCCACCCCGTGCGATTGTTGCCGCCACCGGTGACAAACATATCCAGGAACGTGTTGGGGTCCGGATAATCCCCCACCCAGCTGGACCGCGCGATGTCGTAGTCGAGCCGGCTCATCGAGTTGAGGTAAACTTTCCACTCTTGCCGCAGCAATTGCACATTCACCCCGAGCAATTGCCGCCACATGCTTTGCAATTCAACGGCGATGGCTTCGTTCAGTTCTCCCTCGCTGTAGAGATAGTTCACCATCGGAAAACCCGCGCCGCCCGGATAACCCGCCTCGGCCAGCAACCGACGCGCCTCCTCGACATCGCGGCCGCCACACTGGTCAAAGGGCGCGTAGCCGCCCGCTCCCGGCGGCACGAAGCTGTCCGCCGGTAATTCGCCCGCGCGGGTGATGCGTTCGACGATCGACGGCTTGTCGATCACCAGACTGAAAGCCCGTCGCACCCGCGCATCCGCAAACGGACCCTTTGCGCAATTGAAACGCAAAAAATACGTCCCGAGAAACGGCGCGGCGTGAAAGTCGTCGCGTTTCTTGATCTCCCCCAACAGCGCCGGCGGCACGAGGCCCTTGTCCATCATGAGATCGGCCTGACCCGAGGCGTAGAGATTGAACGCCGTGTTGGCCTTGCTCACCGGAATGACGTCGATGGTCTCCATCGCCACATTTGTCGCGTTCCAGTAGCGCGGATTTTTGCGCAGTCGGATACGATCGTTGAGGCGCCAAGATTCGAGCATGTAGGCACCGTTGCCGACCAGGTTGCCGGGTTTGATCCAATTGTCCCCGTGCTTCTCGATGGCATGCGACGGCACCGGAAGCAGGGTGACGAACGCGCACAGATCCAGGAAAAAGGGCGTGGGATTCTCCAACTCGACCCGCAACGTGCGGTCATCCGGCGCCGAAACGCCGACCTCGGCGACATCCGTGATCCCGCCTTCGTTGAAAGCCCGCGCGTTTTTCACGTAATGCAACTGGTAGGCGTATTCCGACGCCGTGGCCGGATCGAGCGTGCGGCGCCACGACTTCACGAAGTCCTGCGAGGTCAACGGGGTGCCGTCACTCCAAGCCAGACCTTCGCGCATTGTGAAAATGTAAACGCGACCATCAGGCGAGACTTCCCAACTCTCGGCCATCCCGGGCTGCGGTCTGCCCTGCGCGTCGAACGTCAAGAGGCCTTCAAACAAGGCATTGGCCACCCGCCCTTCCGGCTGTCCCGTGATGAGCGCGGGATCGAGCGTCTCGGGCTCGGCCCCGTTGAGAAAAACAAGATCGGCCCGCGGTTGCGGCGAGCAACCCGCGCATAGCGCAAGAGCGACCAGAAGTAATCGATGCACCCGCCATTGATGGCCGGATCGTCGCTTGGTGACAATCCCCCGGTTGATCCCCTATGCTCCGGCGATGCCGCCCGACGCCGTCCGCCTGACCGGACTGACTGCTCTGCTCAGCATTGCTCTTGCTCTTGCCGCCTATTTTTTCTCGTTGGGCAGCGACCATGCCGCCACCAACGGCGACGAACTGCTTTACGCGCAGATCACGCGTTGGACGGCGGAGTCCGGCCAATGGCTGCCGCTGCAGAGCGAGGTGGAGCGCCATCGCAACACCAAGCCGCCGGCCCTTTTCTGGCAGGGCATTGTCTCCACGGACTGGGCGAAGAACTACGAGTTGTGGCGACTGCGCTGGCCGAATGTTGTCTACACCCTGGCCATCGCCGCCATGGTGTTTCTCATCGGGCGGAGAATGGGCGGAGGAAACGGGGCCGGCCTCCTTGCCGCGCTCGTTTATCTGTGCTTTTTCGGAACCTACCGCTACGGGCGCGTCTTCCTGACCTCCGCGCCGGAGACATTCTGGCTGTTTCTTCCGCTCTGTCTTCTGCTGCTGCGGCCGCGGCCGGTCGCACCGCTCGGCTGGGGAACCGCGACGCTCTTCGGTCTCATCTTCGGCGTGGCCCTGCTTTACAAGTCATTCGCCCTCGCGGTGCCCGCCGTGGCCGGCATCGCCTGGTGGACCTTCCACGCACGCGAATACCGCATCGGTCCCTGGCTGAAAAAGGATGCGCCGCAGATCGTCTGGTCCGGATTTTTATCCCTCGCTGTCTTCAGCCTCTGGTATTGGCTCGATCCGCAGCGCCACCTCCTGCTGGCGGATTTTGTCTTGGACGAAAACGTCGGAAAATTCGACACGGACGGCGGAAACTACTTTGCCAATTTGCTGTGGGGCGGGTCGAGCGTGTGGCGCAACGTCGTTTCCTATCCGATCAACGCAGGACTGCTCGCCCCGGCCGTCGTCGCGGTAGCCGTCCTTGCCTTCCTGCGGCGGAAGGAACTGCCCGATGGCGAGAAGCTCCTCTGGCTTTGGCTCATCACGCTCTTCGTTGTCTTCACCCTGCCCAACCAGCGGGACGAGCGTTACCTCCTTCCGGGCATGCCCGCGCTGGCCGTGCTCTGCGCACTCTATTGGCAGCGGATTCCCGCATGGTTGCTCGGCGTCAGCTTGGCCGCCGTGGCGGTCATCGCGCTCGGGTTTGCCGCCGGCGGCGCCCTGCTCACGCGCGACCTCGGCATCGGTGCGGTCTACCCGTGGTATTTCTGGGTGGCTTGCGCCGCGCTCGTCGGGTTCGCTGTCGCGGCATTGTTGCGCCCGCGACTCATCCGCGTGGCCGTCGTGCCGGCGATCCTTTTGCTTTATCTCGCTTTCGGATTGTTTCTTTCGCCCTTTGACGGACCGCTCGGCGCTTACGATGAAACGGCGCAAAATTTCGCGCGCGGTAAAAAGATAATGGCCCCGATCAACTTCGGCGCGCGCGAGGAGGTTTACCGCTTTCTCCTCCCGGGCTCCGATCCGCAGCCCTACAAGATCAAAAAGTTCCCCGGCATCGAGGCGATGCGGACGCGAGGGGAACCCTTCATCATCAGCGTGCCGCTGGCCGAAAATCCGCTCGAGGGCGTGAGCGGAGTGCGCCTCGTCGGCACGCGGATCCAGCTTGTCGACCGGTTCGACAACAAAGAGACCGCCGACATGTTGCGCGGCAACGTCTCCCCGCATCTGTTCAAAAAGGATCTGCTCGTCGAGGTGGTGCCGTGACCGAAACAGCCCGCACTTACTCCTTGTGGTTCGGCGCCCTGTGCCTGGCGCTCGCCGCGTTTGTCTATCTGGACAACACCGGCAGCGAACACGCGGCAACCAACCCGGATGAATTGCTGTATCTGCAGATCGCGCGGCTGACCGCGGAGACCGGACATTGGCTTCCGTTGCAGGCGACAGAAATGAAGCACCGCAACACCAAGCCGCCCGGACTTTTCTGGCAGGGCATCGCGGCCACCGATTGGGGCGACCACTGGGAATTGTGGCGCCTGCGTTTTCCCAACGCCTTGTTCTCGGTCCTGACCGCCGCCATGGCTTTCTTCGCCGCGCGCAAGCTGGGCGGATCGTTTTCCGCGGGAACCGTCGCGGCCCTCTCCTACCTCGCTTTCCTCGGCGTGTATCGCCACGGACGCGTTTTTCTCACCTCGGCCCCGGAAACATTCTGGCTCTTCCTGCCCTTTTTCGTCCTTCTCATGCTGCCTTCGGCGCGGATCACCTGGGCATCGACCATCGGCTTCGGTCTGATCGTCGGAATCGGCCTCCTCTACAAGTCCTTCGCCATGGTCATACCCTCCGCTGCGGCCCTCGGTTGGTGGGCGCTGCACCAGCGTGGATACAAAGTTTTCGAGTGGTTGGCGCGCGATGTGCCCAAGCTCGCACTGACCGGAATTATCGCCGTCGCGGTTTTCGGGCTCTGGTTTGCCCTCGATCCGCAGCGCCAATTCATCCTCGACGATTTCGTGCTGAAGGAAGATGCGGGCAAATTCGATGCCGATGAGGACGGCTACCTCGCCACGGCTCTGTGGGGCAAACACAGCATCTGGCAATACGCGGCGGGATGGCTGACCAACGCCGGCCTTGTCGCGCCGCTGGTTCTGGCCGTTTTCGTCCTCGCGTGGCGAAACCGCCGGCAAATGTCCGCGCCTGAACAGCTGCTCTGGATTTGGATCATCACGCTCTTCGTCTTTCATCTTTTCCCCAACATCCGCTACGAACGCTACCTGCTTCCGGCCATGCCCGCGGTGGCCGTGCTCTGCGCGCTTTACTGGGACCGCGTGCCGCGATGGGTTCTGGCCATCACGCTGGTTGTCTCGCTCGTGGCTTGCCTGGCCTTGCTCGGTGGCGCGATTCTCCTGACGAAACAACTTGCCGGATTCGAAGCCTACTCCTTGCTCGACTGGCTGACGCTTGCGGCCATCTGCGCGATCTGCGCGGCTGGCTTGATCAGGAGGGAATGGATACGTCCGCTTGCCCTGCCCTCGGTTTTGCTCGTTTACCTCGGCTTCACCCTCTTTCTCCGTCCTTTCGACGGCCCGATCGGAGCATTTGCGGAGGACGCGGCCGCCGCGGCGCGCGGACGCTCCGTTGTCCTTCCTGCGCCTTTCACCGCGCGCGACGAAATCTACCGCATCCTGCTGCCCGGCGCGGACGTCCAGCATATCCGGGAAAAAGATCTGCCCTCCGCTTTGGCCGACCAGAGCAACCGGATGTTCATCCTCTCGATCAGCTTGGACGCACCGCAGGAATTGCCCGGCTTCCGCACGCTCGGACGCCGACTCAACCTGCGCGATTATTTCAACGGCGAGGAAACGGCCGACATGCTGCGCGGAAACGTGGCAAAACATCTCTTTGCCTGGGACCTGCTCGTTGAACGCGTGCCGTCAGCGGCGCCGTAGCCTGTCCGCGGCTAGTTTCGCCATCCAGAACAGGGAAACAACCGCATAGAGCGGGTCGAGCAGATAGTCCCAAAAGTTCCGCGATTCCTGGATGCCGGGCAAATAGAGCAACGCGGCCGCGACAAGAATCCACCCGAAGCGGTTCGCCCGCCAGACGAGAAGAGCGGCGACTGCGGCGACCGCAGCAAAAAGCACCAGCGAATGCCCCCATACCAGCCACGGCCATCCGAGCGAATAGACATCCAGACTCGGCAGGCCGAGGCCGAGAGCGCTGGGATAGAGGAGGAGTGCGGCGATAGCGCCGAAGAGGAATGCGGCGCGCCACTCCCGCGTGCGGAAAACAGGCGGGCAACCAGCCCGCTCCATGATGGAGATAACCAAAAGAGCAAACAGAGGGACGCTGATGTTCGGGGTCAAACCGCTCAGCCAATACCGCGGGACATGGCCAACGAAGGGAATGATGGAGACAATGCCCGCCAAGGCGGCCGCGATCACCGCGCCTTTCCAACCGCGCATCGCGCATTGCAAGATCCACACAAAGACAAGGAACAATCCGCAAGCGCTCCACCAAAAGGCTGCCAAAGTCACCGGATCTCACCTCCCGCCGCTGCGGCTTGGGCGTCAATCCAAGCGGTGTTGAACTCCGCGTAAACAATGCGCGTGTCGCGCGCCGAGTAGAGCATCCGAACCCGGCCATCGCGCGAAAGAATCATGTAGGGATAAGCGAACGTTTGGCCCGCTTCCTCCGCCAACGTGGCGACGTAACGCCACGTGGCACCGCCATCCTCCGAGAGAGCCAGCCGCAGGTTCTCGCGGCTCCGGTCGGACGACTCGTTGACCGCGCAGAGAAGACGCCCATCCGGAAGGCGCAAGGCACAGACACCCGAATCGACATTGGGAAGCGGCGAAGGCTGGCGATGACTCCACGTGCGCCCGCGGTCCGTCGAGCGGGCGAGGAAAACGCAATTGGCCCCGCTGTCATCCCGGTAGAAAGCCGTAGCTTCGTCGGCCGAGAGCGGAACGACTGACGGTTGGAAGACAGACATACCGTCGTCCATACGCGAGATCGCTGCGGTGTCTGCAGGATTCTGCGGACGAATCCACAGCATTTCGGGAAACCTTCCGAAAAATTCCTCGTAGACAGGAACGCCCCACCCGCCTCCGACCAGGGCGACCGGCGGATTGCGCGGTAGCGCGCTCAGATTGGCCAGCGGATTGAGATGAAGCTTTTCCGGAGCCGACCAGGTAGCGCCCTGGTCGGCCGACCACGACAAATTCATGGAGCTTCCGGACCACTTGCCGGCCGCGATGCTGACAAAGAGCAGCCCGAGCCGCCCTTGCTCGTCGGTCAACAAAAGAGGATTACCAAGCGAGAGAACAAACCGCCGCATCGAGCGCGCGACACTTTCGCGGTCGAAGATTTTGCGCGGCGGCGACCACAGACCATCCGAGCCGCGTGTCGCCATCTGGATGGTGACATCGCGCGCCCCCTCGCCGCTGCCGGCATACCATGCGGCGACCAGCGTTCCATCGGATAGTTCGGCGAGCGTTGCAGAGTGCGCTTTGCGCTCGGGGGACTCGGGATTGATTTCCGTCGTGGCGAAATACGGTTCGCTTTCCGGCACCGGCGGCGCGGTTGGCAGGACGAACCCGGGGAACGAACCGCCCGCTTCTTCACGCGCCATCCACCAAGGCGCGAGAACAAGAGCAAAAGCCGCGACAGCCAAAGCGAACCTTCCCGCCGCCGGCATCCGCCGGGCTTCATGCACACCGGTCATTCAACGACCTCCAGCGGACATTCGGGCAGGGCTTCGAGAAAAGCGCGCCCGTAGTTTTTCGTCACGATGCGGTTGTCGAGGATAACCACGATCCCCTCGTCCGCCGCCGTGCGGATGAGCCGTCCGACTCCCTGGCGCAGTTTGAGAATGGCTTCGGGCAGCGAGTATTCCGAAAACGGATCTCCACCGCGCTCCTCGATCTGCTCCAAACGCGCCTCGACCAGCGGATGGTCCGGCACGGCGAAGGGCAGGCGCGTGATGATGACATTGCGCAAGGCACCGCCCGGCACGTCGACCCCGCCCCAAAAGCTGTCGAGACCGAACAGAACGGCGTTATCGAACTCCTTGAAGTCTTCGATCATGCGGTGGCGCGAGCGGTCACCTCCTTGCACGAGCAGAGGCCAGCCGCGCGCGGCAAAATGCGGCTCCATTTTGGCCGCGATGGCGCGCATGAGCCGCGCGTTGGTAAAGAGAACAAAAGCATGCCCGTCGGTCAGTCCGGTAAAGTGCGCAATCCACCGCTCCAGCTCCGCCTCGTAACCGGCAGCTTTCGGTTCCGGCATGCGGCGAACCACGTTGATTTTCATCTGCCGCGCGTAGTCGAACGGACTGCCGATCTGCAAGGCCTCGGCCTCCTCCGCGCCGACGCGCTCGCGGAAGTAGAGCAAGTCGGAACGCCCGACCGACAAGGTCGCGCTGGTCAGCACCGCGGTGGTGCCTTCGCGAAAAAGCAGAGAGCGCAGTTCGGTGGCGAGATCGACGGGCGTGACATGCGCGGTGACGAATTGATCGCGGCGCCCGGTCTGCGACACCCAGTAGACGGATCCCTCCTGCGTCTGACCGGCAAAGACCGGCACGCCCTCGGCGAAGGCTTGCAGACGAAGGGATGCCTCGGCCGCCTCGGCGCGCAGATCCTCGCCCGCGGCGGAAGAGGCATCGCGCAGCACTTGGCGAAGTTCGTGCAGACGGGAGACGAGGCCTGCCGGAAGATCCACCGGCTCGCGCACCCGGACCTCGCGACCTTTGGCGAACGAGCAATTGTTGGCCACCGCGGCGAAGAATCGCTCGCTTTCGTCGAGCGCGGCGGCAACCGCGGCCGCGGCCGGCTTCGATCTCAGCGCGATGGCGAGTCCTTTTTTTGTCCTCGGGTGCCACAGACGCTGCAGCAGGAACCGCAGCTCGTATTGCGAAAGACGCACACCGAGGTGCTTGGCCGCGACGCCCTCGATGGTGTGGGCTTCGTCGATGACGAGAAAATCATCCGGATAGAGGTAGCCGCCGTCTTCGGCGGTAAATTCGTCGCGGGCCGCGAGAAGAATGAAAAGAAGACTGTGGTTGAGCACAACGAGATCCGCCGTGTCGATGCGGCGCCTCGCCTGCTGGTAGAAGCAGCGTGACCCAGGGCCGCATGTGCGCGGCGTGCAGATGCCCGCTTCGCTGCAAACAAGGTGCCACACGGCCGGGTCCGGTTGCGGATCCAATTCGGATAAGGAGCCTTCTTTTGTGCGCTTGCTCCAATCGAGGATGCGCTCGAGCTCCGCCGTTTCCAAGGTAGTGAACAGTTCGGCGCGGTTTTCCACCGCTTTGGCCAGACGGCGCGGGCAAAGGTAGTTCTGCCGCCCTTTGAGCAATGCGGCATCGAATTCCACCGGGAGCAGTTTGGCGACGAGGGGGATGTCTTTGTAGAGCAACTGCTCCTGGAGGTTGATCGTGTGCGTGGAGATGATCGCCTTGCGCCCCTGTTCGCGCGCGGCCAGCACCGAAGGCACGAGGTAGGCGAGCGATTTGCCCGTGCCGGTGCCTGCCTCGATCACGGCGTGTCCTCCGGAAGCGAGGATAGCCGCTGCCCGCTCCGCCATGCGCAGCTGCTGGGGACGGAACTCGTAGTGCCGCGCGGACGACAACAAGCCTCCGGGGGCGAATATTTCCCGCATGCGGGCATCCGGGCCGGCCGCCGCGGCACCTTCCGGCAAGAGCGAAATCATGGCAGCCGGGCCGCGGTTGCGGGGGGATTGGAATTGAAGCGCGGCAGGGCGCGCGCGATACTTCCGGTTCGGCCGCATGGCAGCCGCCGTGACGAAAAAATGCAATTACTCGATCGATATCTGCTCATCCGTGTCCTGCAGCCGTTCCTCTACTGCGTGGTGGGTTTTGTTTCCATCTGGCTCGTCTTCGACCTGAGCGAGAATGCACCGGCTTTTATCGAGAACAAAGCTCCTCTTTCGCTTCTGGTGGAATTTTACCTGCTGCGCGCGCCGGAGATCATCCTGATGAGCCTGCCCATCGGCTTCCTCCTCGCCCTGCTTTACGCGCTGACCCAGATGTCGCGGCGCAACGAGATCATTTCCATGCTCTGCGCCGGACGGAGCGTCGTGCGCTTGCTCATGCCGATTTTTCTCTTCGGGCTGGTTCTCACCGGTATTTCGACCGCGCTGAACTACTCCCTGGCCC
The DNA here is from genome assembly GCA_017853515.1 of Chthoniobacterales bacterium. Taxonomy (GTDB): domain Bacteria; phylum Verrucomicrobiota; class Verrucomicrobiia; order Chthoniobacterales; family JACTMZ01; genus JACTMZ01. Next base: position 10,170 of record JAFMJK010000040.1, read on the forward strand.
CGCACGCCGGCGCGGTGAAGAAGGAAATTCTCACCGACTTGCGCAAGAAGGGTGATGTCAATCGCAAGGCGATCCGCGGACACCTATACCGCAACCGCGAAGACCGCCGCTTCTGGTTCATCTCGCGCCTCAACCCCTCGATCGAACGCTTCGCATGGGTCCAGATCATCCAGGAGGATGCCGAAGGCGACTTGCAAAGGAACTATTACGCCGAGGAGGCCAATTACGACCATGACAGCAAAACATGGCTCCTCTCCAACGGGAAGGTTGTCGACTTCAACGAGAAGGGCGACATCAAGGAGCAGCAATGGTTCCAGAAACTCCAACTGCGCAACTTCTCGGAGACACCGTGGCGCATCAGCAGCTCGGTGCTGGAAGCGAACTTCCTTTCCGTGCCCGAGTTGCGCGACTACCTCAAATACAACAGCCACTTCACCGCCGCGCGCCTCGCCCCCTACCGCACGCAACTCGATTACCGTTGGGCGCTTCCCTGGGGCTGCTTCGTCGCCGTGCTCATCGCCGGACCGCTCGGCATCGTCTACTCGCGGCGCGGCATCATGGGCAGCATCACCATGGCCATCGGGTTGTTCTTTCTTCTCATCCTCGGCAGCAGCCTGTTCCTTGCTTTGGGAAAAGGCGATCGCATCGGTGCGATTCTCGCCGCGTGGGGCCCGGTGGTATTTTTTGGCGGCGTCGGGGCGTTCATGATATGGATGCGCACGACAAACCGCGAAGTGCCCAATATCCTTTCCTGAACGCGCCATGAACCAAGACTGGGAAATCCGCAAACGCTCGGACATCTGCACGATATCGCAGCGCCCGTTCCACGAGGGGGAATCTTTCTACACCGCGATCTTCCGCGAGGGAGACGGGTTCCGTCGTGAAGACGTGACCGAAGAAGCCTGGGCCTCCCGACCGGCCGGGGACACTCCGGTTGCCTTCTGGCGTTCCAAATTCGAGCTGCCACCACCCCCTCCGCCGGAGCCGCTGGCCAAACAGGATGCGGAGAGCATTTTGCGCAATCTGATCGGGGAAAACTCCGATGCGACGAAGAATGCGCGCTACATTCTCGCCCTCATGCTCGAGCGCAAGCGTCTCCTCAAGCCGATGGAAAGCACCGACCCCGATGTTTTGGTCTACGAGCGTGCGCAAACCGGCGAGACCTTCCTCATCCCCAACCCGCGCCTCAGCTTGGCCCAGGTTCCCGAGGTCCAACGCGAGGTTTCCGCGCTCCTCGGGGTCCAACTCGGCATCGACGCCCAGGCCGAGCCGCAACCCGAGACGCAGGCCGCTTGAGCCTCCCTGCGCCCGTGAGCGCCACCGCACAGCCGGGATTTGTCCGGCGCCCGGACCGACCGGTTCTCTTCCTCGCGCCGATGGCAGGAGTGACGAACTCGGTCTTCCGCCGCATTTGCAAAGCGCGGGGCGCCGATGTGCTCACCACCGAGTTCGTCTCGGCCGAGGGCATCATGCACCGCAACGAACGCACGGAGCATTACGTCGACTTCCAACCCGAAGAACGTCCCCTCGGCGTGCAACTCTTCGGGGCGGAACCGGAGCAACTGGCCCGCGGAGCCCGAGCCGTGATGGATTGGAAACAACCCGACTTCATCGACATCAACTTCGGCTGCCCCGTGAACAAAGTGGTCTGCAAAAACGGCGGCTCCGCGCTCCTGCGCGACGGCGAACTCTTGGCCGCCATTGCCTCCGCCGTGGTCCGGGCAGTCGCACCGGTTCCAGTGACGGCCAAGATCCGCATCGGATGGGACGCGCAATCCGTCAACGCGACGGAAAACGCCAAGCGCCTCGAAGAGGCGGGTGTCAAGCGTCTCACCGTGCACGGCCGCACCCGCGCGCAGGGCTACTCGGGCGAGGCGGACTGGGACGTGATCGCCGCCGTGGCCGAAGCCGTTCACATCCCGGTCGTGGGCAACGGCGACATCAACGCCGCCGAGGTCGCGGTGCGGCGCTGGACCCAGGCGCCGGTCTCCGGGCTGATGGTCGGGCGCGCCGCGATGAACAGCCCATGGATTTTCCAGGAAATGAAAGCCGCCTTCCGCGGGGAGGATGCGCCGCCTGCCCCGACTTTGTCCGACCGCTGGGATCTGATCGAGGATCACTGCCGCCAAGAACTGGCCCGCTGGCGCAAAACGGAGAAAGGCATGCACGCCATGCGTTCGCGGCTCATGGCTTACTCCCGCGGCATGCCGGCCAGTCGCGAGCTCCGGCGCCGCTTCGGCGCGGTCGAATCGCTGGACGAACTTGCCGCCATCCGCGCCTGGCACGAAAATGCCGGTCATGCGATCGAAGAACCCGACGAGCAAGAGGCAACTCCAGCCGATGCGGCGCTCGGCTGAACTTTTTGCGCTCCTTGTCTTTTCCCTGCTCCCGGCCTGCTCCGAGGCGCAACCGCCTGCCGGCGGCGATCTGACCGCACGACGCCACGCCATGGTCGAACAGCAAATGGAGGCCCGCGGGATTTCCGATCCGGCAACACTCGGGGCAATGCGTGCCGTCCCGCGCCACGAATTCCTCCCGTTGCGCCTGCGCGAGGAAGCTTACGGGGATTACCCGCTGCCCATCGGCTATGGCCAGACCATCTCGCAACCCTACATCGTCGCGTTCATGACCGAGGCGATACGCCCGCAGCCGGGCGAGAAAATTTTGGAAATCGGCGCCGGTTCGGGATACCAGGCGGCCGTTCTCGCTCAAATGGGCGCGGAGGTTTACACCATCGAGATCGTCGAACCTTTGGCCGAAATGGCGCGGCAAACCCTCGAG
>JAFMJK010000241.1 GCA_017853515.1 Chthoniobacterales bacterium
ACTACCGCCGCGATTTCGGCCAGCGCCTTGGCCGCTACGCACCGGAACTGCGCGCGCGATTTGCCTCGGGCGAATGGTTCTGGGTTCACGCGGTCAGCGTGGGCGAATTCCTCGTCGCGCTGAAAATCATCGGGGAACTTCACCGCCGCCATCCCTCCTGGCGCTTCGTCGTTTCGAGCACCACCTCGACCGCCCACACCTTGGCTCTCTCCAAGCAGCAGGATTGGTGGGTGCCCGTCTACACTCCCATCGATCTGGCATCGTTCGTCAAGCGGGCCCTCGATGCCGTCCGCCCCCGCGCGGTTGTGCTGGTCGAGGGGGAAATGTGGCCGAACTTCGTCTGGACCTGCGCCGACCGCGGCATCCCCGTCGTGCTGGCCAACGCGCGCGTCTCACCCCGCTCCGCCCGGCGCTACCGCAAGTTCGCGCGTATTGCGCGCACGGTCGCGCGGCATTTGTCCGGCGCCGGATTGCAGGAAGCCGAGGACGCGGCGCTGTGGCGCACGCTCGGCGTGGCCGAGCGCGATATCGCGGTGACCGGCAGCGTGAAATACGATCCCGAAATCGAGGTCGCTCCTCCGCGCGACTTCCGGCCGGTGCTCGATGCGTGGGGCGTCGGGCGCGATGAGCCGGTTCTGGTCGCCGGCAGCACGCACCAAGGCGAGGAGGAGGAACTGCTCGAGGCCCTGCGCGTTGTCCGGGAAAAACATCCGCGCGCACGCCTGCTCATCGCGCCGCGCCACGTCGAGCGCACGCCGGAAATCTTCGCGCGCCTCGACAACCGCGGGTTCCGCCTGGCGCGACGCACGCAAAATCCGAGCGCGCCCCCGCCCGATGTCCTGCTCGTCGACACGACGGGCGAACTGCGCGATTGGTACGCCTGCGCCGACGTCGTGTTCATCGGCAAAAGCCTCGTCGGACGCGGCGGGCAAAACCCGGTCGAGGCCGTGCTGGCCGGACGCCCCGTGGTCTTCGGCCCGCATATGGAGAATTTCGCGGCACTGACCCGCGACCTGCTCGCGGCCGGCGGCGCCATCTCGGTGCGCGACAGCCGGGAACTCGGCCATGCCGTCGGCGGACTTCTCGAAGATCCCGCAAGGAGGAACGCCATGGCGCTCCACGGGACCGGGGCACTGGAGAGGCACCGGGGCGCCACCGCCCGCACCGCGGATCTGGTGGAGCGCGCTGTGGCCGTGGCGAAGGGGTGACGCGGCCGCGCCGGCCGTGTAGACTCTCGCCTCTCATGAAGGCCAAGCCATTCAAGATCGGCTCTGCCACGCTGGGCGGGCGGAATTTGCTGCTCATCCTCGGACCGTGCGTCTTGGAAAGCGAGAAATCGGCTTTCCGCGCCGCGCGCGCACTAAAGACACTGACCGACCGCCTCGGCGTGCCATTTATTTTCAAAGCCTCCTACGACAAAGCCAACCGCACTTCCGGACGCTCCTTCCGCGGGCCCGGCGTGCGCGAGGGTTGCGCCATCCTGGGAAAAATCCGGCACGAACTCGGACTCCCGGTGACCACGGATGTTCATTCGCCCTCCGATGTGGAGATCGCCGCGGAACATGTCGATCTGCTGCAAATCCCCGCGTTCCTGTGCCGCCAGACGGATCTCATTGTCGCCGCTGCAAAAAGCGGACGCGCGGTGAATGTGAAGAAAGGGCAGTTCCTCTCGCCGTGGGAAATCGCACCGATCGCGGAAAAACTCCGTCGCGCCGGTTGCCGCAAATTCTTCTTCACCGAGCGCGGCAGCACGTTCGGCTACAACAACCTCGTGGCCGACATGCGCTCGATTCCGTGGATCCGGGAGCAGGGATACCACGTGGTATTCGACGCGACGCACTCCGTGCAGCGCCCGGGTGGCGGGGGGGATCGCACGACGGGTGACGGGAAACTGGCGCCGGTGCTGGCCGCTGCGGCCGTAGCCGCGGGCGCGGACGGCGTTTTCCTCGAGACGCACGAGCGCCCATCCCGCGCGCCCTCCGACGGTCCCAACCAAATCCCCCTTGCCGAGATGCCCGCAGTTCTGCGCAAACTACTGGCCATTCGACATGCGCTGTAACCGTTTTTTCCGCTTCGCCGCCTGCCTCGCCCTGTCCGCCCTGACGGCCACTGCGGCCGAGGAGGAGAAAGAGGAAGGCATCTCCGGGGAAGTGGAAATACCCGTCTCCATCGGCCAGGTCCTCAAGGGCATGCGCCTGCCCCATTACGACAAAAACAAGCCGGACAAGCTGAGCCTGCGCTTCAACGCCGACTCCGCTGAGCGGACCAGCGAGACCGAATTCAACTTCAGGGGCCTGCGCATCGAGGTTTTCGAGGAATCACCCGACCAGGCCGCCTTGGAGGTCGTCCTGAACGACGCCGTTTTCGACCGCACCACCAACAAGCTCAAGAGTATTGACCGCGCCAAGATCAAGGGGGAACAATTCGAGATTATCGGACGCCAGCTCGAATTCGACGCGAAGACCCGCAACAGCCGCCTGCAGGGCCCCGTCTTCATGACCATCACCGACTTGGACAAACCAACCAATCCATGAAGCATTGCATTTTACTTGTTCTTGTTTTGGGCATTGCCTGCGCGCAACTGCCTGCGCAGGAGATGCGCACGGGGGACGCCACCGCGCCGCGCCAAAGCGATCCTCTCGGCTTCGGCGCACTTTCCAAAGACCGGCCCAAGGGCAGCACCACCGAGATCACCGCCCAAAAGGAAGCCACCTTCAGCGAGAAAGAAAACCAAGCGGTCTTCATCGGCGACGTGAAGGTCAAGGATCCCGCCTTCCTGCTCAGCGCCGACCGCCTGACCGTCTATCTCAACAAAGACCGCTCCGGGATCGACCGGGCTGTGGCCGAAGGCAACGTCGTTATCATCCACGATCGGAAGAG
>JAFMJK010000242.1 GCA_017853515.1 Chthoniobacterales bacterium
TCAACGCCGCAACGGGCCGCGCGCCCATGGTGAAGATGTCGCGGATGATGCCGCCCACGCCGGTGGCCGCGCCTTGGAAAGGTTCGATCGCGCTGGGGTGATTATGGCTCTCGATCTTGAAGGCGACGGCCCAACCGTCACCCACATCGAGCACGCCTGCATTTTCCTCGCCGGCCTTGACCAGAATGCGCTCACCCGTGACGGGAAACTTTTTCAGTTCGGGCCGCGAGTTTTTGTAGGAGCAATGCTCGCTCCACATGACGGAAAAAATGCCCAACTCGGTGAAATTCGGGTCGCGCCCGAGGATGCCTCGGATGCGCGCGTATTCCTCCGGCGTGATGCCGTGCTTGGCGATGATCGCGTCGGTGATGGCCGGCTCTTTCATAGTGTGGCAGCCAAAGCGGTCCCGAGCAGGCTTTCGAAAACAAGGCGTCCGTCCGCGCTGCCCAGCCTCTCTTCGCAGGCGCGCTCCGGATGCGGCATCATGCCCAAGACATTGCCGGCTTCGTTGAGAATCCCCGCAATGTTGCCAAGGGAGCCGTTGGGGTTGGCTGCCGCAGTCACGGCGCCGTCCGCGTCGCAGTAGCGGAACGCGATGCGGTTGCGATCCTCGAGCGCGCGAAGCGTCTCCTCATCGGCGAAGTAACATCCTTCGCCATGGGCGATCGGAACGCGGAGAATTTGCCCGATACTTCCCGCGCGTGTGAACGGCGATGTGTTGTTCTCCACACGGAGGTGCGTCTGACGGCAGATGAAATGGAGCCCGCGGTTGCGCACCAGCGCGCCGGGGAGAAGTCCCGCCTCGCAAAGTATCTGGAAGCCGTTGCAGATCCCGAGCACCGGCGTGCCGCGCGCCGCTTCATCCGCCACGGCGCGCATGACCGGCGAATAGCGCGCGATGGCGCCGCAGCGCAGGTAGTCGCCGTAGGAAAACCCGCCGGGCACGATGATGGCGTCGAACCCGGTCACCGAAGTGTCCTTGTGCCAGACCGGTTCCGCCTTTTCGCCAAAGCTGTCGCGCAGGGTGCGCAAGCAGTCCTGATCGCAATTCGAGCCGGGAAAGCGCAGGACGGCGACCTTCATCACTCCACGAAATCGACGGCGTAATCTTCGATCACCGGATTCGAGAGGAGATCTCGGCAGATGGCGTGCAGCTTCGCCTCGTCAGGGCGGCCTTGCGGCGCCTCGATCTCAACGACCTTGCCCACGCGGACACGGCCGGGATTTTCCCATCCGAGATGCTTCATCGCCCCGGCCACGGCCACGCCCTGCGGGTCGAGGACGGAGGGCTTGGGCAGGACGGTGACACGGATTTTCACGCGCGCGGATGATGCCCCAACCGGCGGCCGAATCAAGTCAGCGCTGCCTAAAAATCAATTTTCCCGGCGGCGGAGTGCGGCCCAGCCCAAAAATACGGCGGTGGCCCCGAGGCAGAGTCCGGAGAAAAGCTCGCCGAAGCGCATGTAGAAGGTGACCGGTGGCTCGTTCGGAATTTCCATTTCGGCAATCATGACACCTTCCCCGAAAATGTCGCCGTCCGGTCCCTCGAGGGTTTGGCGGACGCGGCCGAGATGGTCGATGACGGAAGTCACGCCGTTGTTGGCGCAACGGACCATGGGCCGGCGCGTCTCCGCGCAGCGGAAAACGGCGTGGGCCAGGTGCTGTCGTCCGGCCGCCGTGCGGCGGAACCATGCGGTGTTGGTCAGCGTGGCGAACATCTGCGCCCCTTGCAGTGCCCCGGCGCGGGCCAGATAGCCCAGCGTGTCCTCGAAGCAGATGAGTGGCGCGATGGCCACATGCGGCTCGGTCAGATGGAAAACAACCGGTCCCTCGCCGGGGTCGAAGTCGGCGGGGACCTGGTCGCCGACAATGATGGCGAAGAGCGGGAAGCTTTCGCGCAGCGGGACGTATTCGCCGAACATGACAAGGTGGCTTTTCGGGTAGACCTGCGGTTCGGGCTCGGCGCCGATCATCATGATGGCGGCGTTGTGGTCGGCTTCGTGACTCAGGATGAGCGACCCGAAGAGCAGAGAGTGGTCGCCGTTGCCGGCGTGCTTTTTGACGAATTCGTTGGCCACGGGATCCTCGAAAAAGCCGCGCGGCGTGGCGGCCTCGGGCCAGAGGAGAAGATCGGGCTGCGCTGCCATGGCGGTGGCGCTCAGACGCTCAAGAGTTTCATAAATGCGCTGCTCGAACGCCGGATTCCATTTTTCGTCCTGCGGAATCGACGGTTGCACCGCGGCGATCTTGAGCGGGATTGTTCCGCCAGCCGGGCCGATTTGCCTCAACCCGTAACCGAACGCCGCAACGACGAGAGCGATGGTCAGGGTGAAATCGAAGTGCGCGCGTATTTTGCCGCCGCGGGCCTCGATGGCCAGGCGTTTGACCGTGGCCACGGCGATGGCCGAGGTCATCACGGTGAGAAAGGAGAGCCCGCCCACGCCGGTGAGGGAGCTTAGTTGGATGAGCGGTATGTTGCCGTGCAGGGCAATGCCGAGGCCGTTCCATCCGAAACCGGTGAAGACCGTGCCGCGAAGTTGTTCCAGGGCCACCCAAGCCGCCGCGGCGACGGCGGCCGCCGCGAGATTGCGCGAAGAACTGAGCCAGACCGAACGGAAGCTGTGCGGGTTCTCGCGCGGGGTGGCCGCGACCCAGACGATGCCGGCCCACACCGCGGGATAGACGGCCAGGTAAAGGCAGAGCATGAACCAGCCCAGGACGGTCACCTCCATGAGCCAGTAGAGCGAACCGAGGAAGTAGACGAGCCCGGTGAGGAAGCCGAGTTCCACCTTGCGGAGAAGGGGATATCTGGGATGCACCGGACCGAACCAGAGCGCGGCAAGGAGCGGCGCGAGCGCAATCCAGA
>JAFMJK010000243.1 GCA_017853515.1 Chthoniobacterales bacterium
TCTTCTCTCGCTGTGTTGCCTGCTGCTCGAGCAGTTGCGGGAAAGCGCCGGCCAGGAATCCGAGGCGCGCCTCCGCCCCCAGACCGACCCGCGGGTGAGAAGGCAGCGTGCCATGGCTCTCATCGCGGCCGGTGTCATTCTGTATCCGTTCGCCAATCTGCTGCCGGTCATGACCATGAGCGTCACCGGCGAGCGAGCGGCGTTGACCGTGTGGGGCGGCGTTCTCGAACTCTACCATGTCGGCCTGTGGCCCGCGGCAGTGGTCGTCTTTCTCGCGAGCATGTGCGTGCCTTTTCTCAAGATCGTGAGTCTCGCCTGGTTGCTCTGGATGGACGGAAAACCGGACTTCCGCGTCGGCCGGACCAGACTCTACCGCGTCCTCGAGTCGGTCGGCACCTGGTCGATGGTCGATATTTTTCTGCTTTCCGTGTTGGTCGCCGTCGGGCAACTCGGCACACTGGCCAGCGTGCAAACCGAGATGGGAGCTCTCTTCTTCGCCATGGTCCTGATCTGCACGCTCTTCGCCGCTTCCAGCTATGACGTGCGCAATATCTGGCGGGAGGCGGAATCATGAGCGAGGCGAAACCCGCGGGGCCGCAGGATCACGGCGAGGTGGTCCGCAAGCGCGGACGCATTTCTTTCGCGTGGCTCTTTCCGGTCATCGCGCTCGGGGCCGCGGTCTGGATGTATGCCGATTACCTCGGATCGCTCGGCCCGGAAATCAGGATCCGTTTCAACGACGCGCCGGGCGTGCAGGAGGGAAAGACGCCGCTGATTTTCCGCGGCGTGGTCGCCGGCACGGTGACCAAGGTCAATCTCGACAAAGAACTCAACCAAGCCATCGTCACCGTGCGCCTGGAAAAATTCGCGTCGGGCCTCGCCGTGGAAACAACGGACTTCTGGATCGAGCAACCCGAAATCACGCTGCAGGGCGCCAGCGGATTGACCTCGCTCATCTCGGGGAACTCGATCCGGGCGCGTCAGGGAACGGGTCCGGCGCGTTACGAGTTCACCGGGCTCGATAGCGGCCCCGTGTTGTCGGCCGATCAGACGTCGTTCCGCATCCGTTTGCAATCCGAGCAAACCCAACCGCTCGACCGTGGCGCGCCCGTGACTTACCGCGGGGTCAAAGTCGGTCGCGTGCGCGAGCAGTCGCTCTCGCCCGAGGGCGAACCCTACATCGACCTTTCCATCGAGCAGAGCAAACACGGTTTGCTCAAGACGAGTTCGCGTTTCTGGACCGTGCCCGCGTCGTCGGTCAGCATGGGACCGGGCGGGATCAAGGTGGACGTGTCCGGGCTCGACACCCTTATCCAGGGCGCGGTGGCCTTCGACGATTTCGGGGTGGAAGGAGAACCTCTCGCCGAGGGTGCGGTGGTCCCGCTGCTCGAGTCCGAGGCCCTGGCCAAAGCCTGCAGCGAACCCATCGTCATCACTTTCCCCAGCGGACGCGGTTTGCGCGCCGGGCATACGCGCATGACATACTTCGGCATCCCCGTCGGCATGGTCAGCGGGCTTGCCGTGGCCGGGGGCCAGGTGGAAGTCACCGCGCAGTTCAATCCGGGTTTCGATTTCCTGCGCTCCGGCGGCTCGCGCTTCGTGCTGGTCGAGCCGGAAATTTCGCTCCAAGGCGTCAGCGGACTCGAAACGCTCATCACCGGCGTGGTCATCGAATGCGATCCGGGACACGCCGGGTCGCTGGAGAAGCGGTTTGTCGGCAGCGTGCCCAAGTCCGATGATCCGGCGGCCGCGGTCACGGCGGACGAAACGTCTTTCCGCATGCGTTTGGAGTCGGAGCAAACCCAGCCGCTCGATCGCGGCGCGCCGGTCACTTTCCGCGGGGTCAAAGTCGGTCGCGTCCGCGAGCAGGCGCTCACGCCGGAGGGCAAGCCCTACATCGAGATCGCCGTCGACCGCGCGAAGAGCGGCTTGCTGCGGACCAGTTCGCGTTTCTGGAGCGTCTCCGCCTCCTCGGTCAGCATGGGGCCTGGCGGCATCAAGGTCGACGTCTCGGGCTTGGACACGCTCATCCAGGGCGCGGTCGCATTCGATGATTTCGGCGTGGAGGGCGAGCCCATGGCCGACGGCGCGACGTCGGTCATTTTCCCCTCCGAGGCGCTGGCCAAAGCCTGTGGCGAACCTTTCACTATCACTTTCCCTCGCGGCCGCGGATTGCGCGCGGGGCAGACACGGCTCACCCGGCTCGGCATTCCGGTCGGCATGGTCACCGATGTCACTGCGGCCGGAGATCAAGTGCGCGTGACGGCGCGATTCGATCCCGCGTTCGACTCCATGCGCGTGGCGGGTTCGAAGTTCTCTCTCGTCGAACCCGAGATTTCCCTCCAAGGCGTGAGCGGACTCGAGACTCTCGTCACCGGCGTGGTCATCGAATGCGAACCGGGCCGCGGAACCGAACGCGCCGCCACCTTCACCGGCGCCGTGCCCAAAGACGAAGAAGATCCCATGCTGGTGCAAAGCCGCAAAGGCCGTCATTTCCGACTCGTCTCGCCCGCCACGTCGACCGACGAGGGTGCACCCGTCCTTTACCGGGATCTGCAGGTCGGCATCGTTCTCGACAAGACGCTCTCCGGGGACGGCAACTCGGTCGAGTTGGTCATCGGGCTCGAGCCCGAGCATGCCGGCCTCGTGCGCGAGAATTCCGTCTTCTGGGACGAGCGAGGTCTGCGCGGATCGATCGGCTTCTTCAATATCCACATCCGCTCGGCCATTCCGCTGCCCATCATCGGCAGCGGTGCCGTTGCTTTTGCCACGCCGGACGACTCGGCTCCGCGCGCCGCGGCGGGAACGGTGTTCACCCTGCACGACAAACCGCAGAAGTCGTGGCGCAAATGGCTTGATCCTT
>JAFMJK010000041.1 GCA_017853515.1 Chthoniobacterales bacterium
GCGGCGACGACGTCGCGGGTGTATTCGTGCAGAGAATAATTGACCGAACTGTCGAAGGTGGTGCGCGAGCCGTCGTAGTCGATACCGAGTCCGCCTCCGACGTCGAGATAACCGAGGTCGTGTCCGAGCTTCTGCAACTTCGCGTAAAAGCGCGAGGCTTCGCGCACGGCGCGTTTGATCGTGCCGATGTCGGGGATCTGCGAACCGACGTGGAAATGGACCAGCTTGAGGCAATGGGCCATGCCTTCGCGGCGGAGCAGTTCGCTGGCTTCGACCAGCTCCGCGGTGGAGAGCCCGAACTTCGCGTCTTCGCCACCGCTCGTCGCCCACTTGCCCGCGCCCTTGGTGGCGAGGCGCACGCGCACGCCGATCCAGGGTTCGACATTCATCTGCTTGGCCACGGCGAGGATCTGGGCAAGTTCCTCGATTTTTTCCACCACCATGACGAGGCGCTTGCCGAGTTTGCGGCCGAGCATGGCGTTGCGCACGTAATCGGCGTCCTTGTAGCCGTTGCAAATGATGAGGCTTTCCGGGTCGTCATGCATGGAAAGCGCGGCGAGCAACTCGGGTTTGCTGCCGGCCTCGAGGCCGAAATGGAATTCCGCGCCGGCGTCGACCACTTCCTCGACGACTTCGCGGAGCTGGTTGACTTTGATCGGGAAAACCCCCCGGTAGACATTTTTATATCCCGCTTCGGCGATCGCTTCGGCGAAGGCGCGGTTCACGGTTTGCACGCGGTGGCGGAGCAGATCCTGGAAGCGCAGGGTGAGCGGAAAAGCGAGGCCGCGCTCGCGCGCCTCGTGCACGAGTTCCATCATGTCGATCTCGCGCGACGGCTCGCCGCTCGGACGCACCGCGACGTGGCCTTTGCCGTTGACCGTGAAATACGGAGCACCCCAGCGCTCGACATTGTAGAGCGCGAGAGCGGAGGAGACGTCCCAATCGTTCATTTTCGCGAGCGCGCTAATAGGGCCATATGCCTCCGTGTGCAAATGGAATTCTCGGGAAATTTGCTTTGGCCGGAGCCGGCGGGCGCGGGCAGACTCGCGCCATGGAAAATTCCGCCCTGCCGCACATCGAATACGAGGTGCCCGTCATGTTCTTCGACACGGACTGCGGAGGAGTGATCCACAACCTCGCCTACCTGCGCTTTATCGAGACGGCCCGCACCATCATGGCCGGGCAAATGGGCATGCGCCTGGCCGAAATGGCGGCGGAAGGCCTGTATCCGGTCGTCCTGCGCTCGGAGATCGACTATCTGTCGCCCGGCAAATTCGGCGACCGCATTATCGTGCGCGGGGGCGTGAGCGAGGTCGGCCGCGTGCGGTTTTGGGTCGAATTCGAGGTGGTCCGCGGTGAGGACGGCACGGTGCTGGCCAAGAGCCGTCAATCGCTGGCCCTCATCCGCATGCCCGGCGCCAAGCCCGAGCGCTTGCCGGCGGAATGGTTCAGGGCGCGGACTTGAGGGCGGCGGCCACCGCGGCCAGCGCGGAGGAAAGTTTTTCCCGCACTCCGGGGGCGAAGCCGCGCTTTTCGTGGAGGACGAGCAATTGAAGGACTCCGGCGCGGAGCAGGCTGGCGCCGCCTGTCTCCAGATGCATGGTGATGCCGTGCGTCTCGCCCCAACCGGCGCTGCGCGCCTCGACGGCGCGGTCCATCGCGCCGGAGGCCGCGCGCAAAACTTCGTCGCAATCGAGTTCGAGCGGCGGGTTCCATTCGGCGAGAACTTCGTTGCGCCGCGTGAGCAGGCAGGACCGGATGCCGGGCAAGCCGCAGCACAACCGCGGCACATCGGCCGGGGTGAGGTGGTCGTCGGTGTGGAAAATTTCCTGCAGGGCTTTGTCCGAACGAAGCGCGACATTGCCCCAAGCGACTTCGTCGGCGCGCTCCATGCGCGGTAATCCGGCGAGGACGCGCGCGCGCAGGGCGTCCGGCACGCCGGCACCGGTCTCGACCGGCCAGACCTCGAACTCCCACGTGACATGAAGCGGGTGCTTCTCTTTGGGGCGGAGGGCGAGCGCGCGGGTAGACATGGTGGAAGGCAAAGCAAAACCCCGCGGGACGCGGTCGGCAAGCGCTTTGCCTTTGCAGCGACGGTGAAGCGCTTACTATCGGCGCGCCAGACTCCCATGAAAACCGTCACCATCACCGAAGCGAAGAAACATCTCGGGGCGTATTTGAAGGACGCGGCGGACGGACAAAACATCGGCATCATCTGCGGCAACCGGGTGGTGGCGCTCAGGCCGGTCGAGGTGACATCGCTGGATTTCGAAAAGGTCGGCGACCCGGAGGTGTTTGAAAAATTGACCGCGGAGCAGCGGGAGCAACTCTACGAACGCCTGAAAAAAGAGCGCAAAGAAGCCAAGCGGCGAAGGAAGGAACTGCTCGCCGCCGTTCCGCAAACTTGACCGTAGGGACGGGCCCAAGAATACTGGACGCATGTCCAGCAATCCGACCGCGCGGCAAAAGCAGATCCTCGATTACATCGGACGCCACCGCACGCGGCACGGCGTGCCGCCGACGGTGCGGGAGATCCAGAATCATTTCGGATTCGCCAGCCCGAATGCGGCGGCCTCGCACTTGCGCGCGCTGGAAAAAAAGAAACTGCTCCAGCGCGGACGCGGGGCGGCGCGGTCGCTCAAAGTGACCGGCGACCACCGCCGTGAAGTGGCGGGCATTCCGGTTTACGGCGAAATCCCGGCGGGATTTCCCGACACGCGCGAGCAGCGTCCGGACGGCTGCGTCTATGCCGATCTCGATTCGCTCGATATCCGCCGCACGGCGCGGACCTTCGCTGTGCGCGTGCGCGGGGACTCCATGATCGGCGCGCACATTCTCGAGGGCGATCTTGTCGTGCTCGAACTGCGCGAACCGAACCACGGCAATATCGTGGCCGCGCTGATCGACGGGGAAACGACATTGAAGCGCTACCTCGTGCGCAACAGGCGCCCGTTCCTGCGCGCGGAAAATCCGAAGTATCCCGACCTCATTCCGGCGCACGAGTTGGTCGTCCAAGGGGTGATGATCGCGCTCTTCCGGAAGCCGAAAGACGCGGGGCGGGCGATCGAACCTTAGGTGGATCGCGCCGTCCCGGCGCGATAACTCAGCGAAAAAACCGCGATAGGGACACCGCGATCCACCGATGACGCACAGGAATGCTCGGTGCTTGCCAAGAGAAGTCATACGCTTTGAGATGCGCGGATGGAACGATCTTACGGACGCGGGGCGGGCGATTTGCGCCCGGTGACATTCGAACCGGGCATCGCGCCGCACGCGGCGGGATCGGTGCTGGTTTCTTTCGGCAACACGCGCGTGGTCTGCGCCGCGACGATCGACGAGGCCGTGCCGCGCTGGATGCAGGTGCAAAAAGTGAGCGGCGGTTGGCTCACCGCGGAGTATTCCATGCTCCCCTACTCCACGCTCGACCGTAAAGCGCGCGACATTTCCCGCGGGAAACTCGACGGGCGGACCACGGAAATCCAGCGGTTGATCGGGCGCGCGCTGCGCGCGGTGGTCGACCTGGAAAAACTCGGCGCGCGCACGCTGTGGGTGGACTGCGATGTCTTGCAGGCCGACGGCGGGACGCGCACCGCGGCCATCACCGGCGCCTGCGTGGCGGTCGAACTGGCCTGCCGGAAACTGATCGCGGAAGGCAAAATCAAGGAGTCGGCTCTCCGTGAACGGGTCGCCGCGGTGAGCGTGGGCGTGGTGGACGGCGAGGTGCTGACCGATCTCGATTACAGCGAGGACAAGGACGCCACGGTGGATATGAATCTGGTCATGACCCAGAGCGGCGAGTTCGTCGAAGTGCAGGGGTCGGGCGAAGAAGCGACCTTCGGGGAAGAAGCGTTATTTGAGATGCTGCGATCGGGCCGGGCCGGTATCGAAAGATTGCTTGCCCTCCAAGAGGAGGCTCTTAGTCTCCCCGGCCCTCGATAGGGATGAAAAAGGCACTCGTCACAGGAATCACCGGACAGGACGGATCCTACCTGGCCGATCTGCTTCTGGCCAAAGGCTATGAAGTCCACGGCGTCATCCGCCGGGCCAGCACCTTCAACACGGCGCGCATCGACCATCTTTACCAGGATCCGCACGTCAACGGCGTCCGGCTTTTCCTTCATTACGGTGATCTGTCCGATTCGGTCAGCATGACCAAAATGCTCTACGATTTGCAGCCCGACGAAGTTTACAACCTCGGGGCCCAGAGCCACGTGCGCGTCAGTTTCGACATTCCCGAATACACCGCCGACGTGACCGGTGTGGGCACGATCCGAATCCTCGAGGCGATCCGCGAATCCGGGGTCAAGCCCCGCTTCTACCAGGCCTCCAGCAGCGAAATGTTCGGCAAGGTGCAGGAGATCCCGCAGAAAGAGACGACCCCCTTCTGGCCGCGCAGTCCCTATGGTTGCGCCAAGATGTTCGGTCACTGGGCCACGGTGAACTACCGCGAGAGCTACGACCTCTTCGCCTGCAGCGGAATCCTCTTCAACCACGAGAGCCCGCGCCGCGGCGAAACCTTCGTCACCCGCAAAATTTCCCGCGCGGTGGCCGCGATCAAGCTCGGCCTGCAAAAAGATTTGTATCTGGGCAACATGGATGCCAAACGCGATTGGGGCTATGCACCGGAGTATGTCGAGGGCATGTGGCGCATGCTCCAAGCCGATAAGCCGGACGACTACATTCTGGCCACCAACGAGACCCATACGGTGAAGGAATTTGTGCAGGAAGCCTTTGGGCACGTGGGACTTGAGTGGGAGAAGCATGTCAAATACGACGCCCGCTACGAGCGCCCCGCCGAGGTCGATCTCCTCATTGGCGACCCGGCCAAAGCCAAGCGCGAACTGGGGTGGGAGCCCAAGGTCCGCTTCAAGGAGCTGGTCCAGATCATGGTGGACGCCGATGTGGAAATGCTTGAAGGCAAAGGGCTCGTCCACCAGTATCAGGGATAGCCAACAGAGAAGGCCCGAATTTTATGTCCAGAGTCTGCAGCATCACAGGAGCCAAACCGAAACGTGGTTCGACCATCCACCGTCGCGGTATGGCCAAAAAGAAAGGTGGCGTCGGTCGCCACGTCACCGCGAACACGCCCCGCTATTTCACCCCGAACCTTCAAGAGAAGCGCATCTGGGTTCCGGAATTGAAGCGGTTCGTCAAAGTGAAATTGACCGCGCGCGCCCTGAAAACGATCAACAAGAACGGAGCATACGCCACTCTCAAAAAGGCCGGCCTTATTTGACCGGCCTGATTGAAATCCCACCCAAAACAGAAAGGAAAAAACCACAATGGCATTCAGCACAGTTAGCAAAAAAAGCGGCAAAACCTACTTCCTCCACGCGCGCCTGCAAAAGTTGCGCGGCGGTCAGGAGGTCACCCTCTATTACTTCGCGGGCCAACCCGGTGAAGGCGCAATCGACGCCCTTCCGGCCGGCTACGAAGTTTCCGAGAACGAGCGCACGGGACTGCCCCTGCTCAAGAAAAAGAAATAAGGCGCAGACGGCAATTTAACGCGAGGCGGTCCGGCAGTGATGCGGGACCGCCTTTGCTTTTGGCGCGATGAGCACGAGAGCGACGCATCCCATCATCGTCGGCGGCGGCCTGGTCGGCCTCGGCACGGCATGGCAGATACTGCGCGCCGGCCGGGCTCGCAGCCTGACCCTGCTGGAGAAAGAGTCCCGCGTCGGCGCGCACCAGAGCACGCACAACAGCGGCGTGCTGCACGCGGGACTCTACTACAAACCGGGATCGCTCAAAGCGCGCCTCGCCGTCGATGGCATCCGCGAGATGACCGCGTATTGCGGCGAGAAAAACATACCGCACGAAATCTGCGGCAAGGTCGTGGTGGCAGTCGACGAGGCCGAGGTGCCGCGCCTGCGCGCGTTGGAAGAACGCGGCCGGGCCAACGGCTTGGGCGGACTGCGCTGGCTGGACCGCGATGCGCTGCGCGCCATCGAACCCCATGCGGCCGGCGTGGCCGCGCTGCATGTGCCCGAAGAGGGCATCGTCGATTATGCGGCGGTCTGCGAGGCGCTGCGTGCCGACATCGCACAAATGGGCGGACAGATCGTGACCGGTGCCGAGGTTCGCGCGTTGCGCGAAACGGCCGGCGGATGGACCGCGCGGACAGCGGCCGGCGAATACGCGGGTGATTTCCTCATCAACTGCGCGGGGCTGCAGTGCGACCGCGTGTGCCGGATGGCCGGAGAGAACCCGGCCGACCGCATCGTTCCTTTCCGCGGGGAATACTACCGATTGCGCGCGCAAAGCGCACACCTCGTGCGCAACCTCATTTATCCGGTGCCGGATCCGAAGTTTCCATTTCTCGGAGTTCACTTCACGCGCTTGATCGGCGGCGGTGTCGAGGCCGGCCCGAACGCCGTGCTCGCTTTCGCCCGCGAGGCCTACCGCAAGACGCAGTTCAATCCGCGCGACATGGCCGATGCGCTGACCTTTCCCGGATTCTGGAAGTTTCTCGCGGCGCATCCGCGCATGGCGTGGGAGGAGGGCATCCGCTCGCTGAGCAAAAACCTGTTTTGCCGGTCGCTGCAGCGCCTCGTGCCCGATCTGCGCGAAGAGGATCTCGCTCCCGGCGGGGCCGGCGTGCGCGCGCAGGCCATTTCACCGTCGGGCGAGCTGGTGCAGGATTTCAGCCTGGTGCGCGGCGAGCGCGCACTCCACGTCCTCAATGCCCCCAGCCCTGCCGCCACCGCTTCACTGGCCATCGGACGCCACATCACGCAGACAATCGAGGCCGACTGAACCTCGCTAAATCCTTCCTCCCCGGGCAGTCCGGGGTTAATTATCTCCCTCCCATATGAGTCGCGAAGCCAAGGTCGATCGCAAAACAAACGAAACGGACATCCGTCTGCGCTTCAACGTGGACGGAACCGGCCAGTCCAACATCAAGACCGGCATCGGTTTTTTCGACCACATGCTCGTGCTCTTCGCCAAACACGGCTTGTTCGACCTCGATCTCGAGGCCAAAGGCGATCTCGAGGTCGATGCGCACCACACGGTGGAAGACGTCGGCCTCGCCCTGGGGCAGGCGCTGCGCGAGGCGATCGGCGACAAGCAGGGCATGAGCCGCTACGGATGGTGCCTCTTGCCCATGGACGATGCCCTTGCCCGCATCGCGCTCGATTGCAGCGGCCGACCCTACCTTGCCTACGAGGCGCCGGAGGAGGCCGGACCCATCGGGGATTTTCCTTTCCAATTGATCGAAGAATTCCTGCGCGCTTTCTGCGTGCAGGGCGGGCTCAACCTGCATGTCGCTCTGCTCGACGGACGCGATTCGCACCACATGGCGGAGGCGGTTTTCAAGGGCTTGGCCCGCGCCCTGGACCAGGCCACGCGAGTCGACCCGCGCGTGCAGGGCGTGCCGAGCACCAAGGGTTCGCTTTGATGGCCCCGCGCGTCGCCGTCATCGACTACGGCAGCGGCAATCTGCGCAGCGTGGAAAAAGCGCTGCAAAAAGCGGGGGCCGAACCGGTGCGGTGCGAAAATACCGGCAGCATCGCGGCCTGCGATGCCGTCGTTCTCCCGGGCGTCGGGTCGTTCGGCGATTGCGCGCGCAGTCTGGAGGAACGCGGCATGACATCCACCCTGCGCGAGTGGCTGGCCGCGGACCGTCCCTATCTCGGCATCTGTCTCGGATATCAGATCCTTTTCGACTCGAGCGAGGAATCGCCCGGAGCTCGCGGGCTCGGTCATTGGCGCGGGAAGGTGACCCGCTTCCAAGATGCACCCGGACGCAAAGTTCCCCACATGGGATGGAACAGCCTGAAGTGGGGCGCGCAGGACAAAATTTTTTCGGGCATCCCGGAAGGAGCCCATGTCTTCTTCGTGCACTCGTATTACCCGGCACCGACAGACCGAACCCTCGTGACCGCGTGGTGCGACTACGGCGTGCAGTTCGCCGCCGCAGCCGCACGCGGACGCGTTCACGGCATGCAATTCCATCCCGAAAAAAGCCAGGATGTCGGTCTGCGCATTCTGGAAAATTTCGTGCGCGGATTGCACGGAGACAAATGAACATGCTGCTTTATCCCGCGATCGACCTCATGGGCGGACAAGTCGTCCGTCTCAAACAGGGACGCGCCTCGGAAAAAACCGTTTACTCGGACGATCCGGCGGCAGTGGCCCGCGAGTGGGAAGAGCGCGGCGGCGATTGGTTGCACATCGTCGATCTCGATGCCGCCTTCGGCGGCAAGCACGCAAACCTGGACAAGGTGCGGGCCATCGCTGCGGCAGTCTCCATCCCGGTGCAAATGGGCGGCGGCATGCGCGACGAGCAAGCGATCCGCGAGGCGCTCGAGGCCGGCGTGTCACGCGTGGTCATCGGGACAAAAGCAGCCGAAGACCCGGACTTTGTCCGCCGCGCGGTGGAAAAATTCGGCGGCCATAGGATCGCCGTCGGTATCGATGCGCGGGACGGCCGGGTCGCGGTCAAAGGCTGGGCGGAGACCACCGCTATCGAGGCCGGCGCTTTGGCCAAGGAACTGGCCGCAGCCGGCATCGGGGCGCTGATCTACACCGACATCGCGACCGACGGCATGCTGCAAGGACCGAATTTGACAGCCACGGCGGAAATAGTGCGGACAGCCTCTTGCCCGGTGATTGCCAGCGGGGGGGTATCCTCAGCGGCGGATCTCGCTGCCTTGGCCAAAATCGAGGGTTTGGCCGGCGCCATCGTCGGGAAAGCCCTTTTCGACGGACTCATTGCCGGCAACCTGCGTGAAGCCTGCCGCAAGGCCGCCGAAAACGCAGATTCGCCTTGCAGTTCTTCGTGAGGTCTGATGACTTTTAGCCTTATGAAATTTCCGAGCCTAGCCGCAGTGGCGGCCGCATTGGCATCCATCGTATTCCTCAGCGCCTGCCAGCAGGAAAAACCGCAGCCGCAGCCTCGAAATCGCTACGGTTTCGGCGGCACGCAAACACTCCAGCAGCCGACCACGGCGACCAACACGCTTCCGCCGCTGACCGACACAAACTCGATGACCGGAATGACGGACACCGCGCTGGTCAATCCCGTGCCCACGCCGACCCCCGCCGCGACTCCGCCGCCCGCCAGCTTGCCGACGCCCGAAGTTTCCTACGGAATCCCCGTTCCCGGAAAACCCGGATTTGTGACCAGTCCCCACGCTCCCAACGCGGGCTTTGTCGATGTGCGCGGATTTCCTCCCGGAACGGAAGTCAAAGATCCTTACACAGGCCGCATTTTCCTCGTCCCCTGAGCGGGCCGGTTTTCCGGCGTGAGATTCTCCGCCCGCACTGCCATAGTTCGCGGGCATGAGCAACGGGTCGCAGCATATCGCCGTCTTCGGTCCGGGTCTCATGGGCGCATCACTGCTCATGGCGCTTCGCGCGAAGAGACCGGAAGCCAAACTTTCCGTCTGGGCGCGGCGCGATGAAGCAGTGGCCGAAGTGATGCGGCGGGGACTGGCTGATTCTGCTTCCGCCGATGCCGCAGAGACCATCCGCGGAGCCGATGTGGCGGTGCTCTGCGTTCCGGTCGATCGCATGGCAGAAGTCGCCGCGGCCATCGCGCCCCACATTCGCGCCGATGCGCTCGTCACCGATGTGGGCAGCACAAAAGAAAAATTGGTCTCCCGCCTCGAAAATGACTTCGCCGCCAATCGTAATTTCGTGGGCAGCCACCCCATGTGCGGATCCGACGAATCGGGCTTGGACGCCGCGCGGGCCGATCTCTACGAGGGTGCGCTCTGCGTGGTCTGCCCCACGTCCGCATCGCGACCCGAACTGATCTCGAGGGCGGAGGAACTTTGGAAATCCGTGGGCGCCAGAGTCACACAACTCTCCCCGGCCGACCACGACGCGGCGGCTGCGGCTGCCAGTCACGTCCCGCACGTGGCAGCAGCAGCGTTGGTCGAATTGATGGGCCGGGAACGGCCCGAATTCCGCGAGCTTTGCGCCACGGGGTTCCGCGATACCACGCGCGTTGCCGCGGGTTCCCCCGATCTCTGGTCGGCCATCCTCGCGGAGAACGCGGATAAAACCGCCGCGGCGTTGAGCAAACTCGAGGCGATTCTTGCCGGCTACCGCGAGGCGATGGTCAAAGCCGATCGCCAGCAGATGACCAAGCGGCTCGCTGCCGCCGCGGAAACCCGCGCCGAAATTTTCCGCCGGACCTGAGCATGGAGATCAAAGTCCGCCAGTCGCCCGCGTGGCGCGCGACAATCAAGGTTCCGGGCGACAAGAGCATGTCGCACCGCGCGGCCATGCTGTCCGCGCTTTCCGACGGCCCGTGCCTCCTCCGCAACTACCTCGCCGGCGAGGATTGTCTGGGCACGCTGCGCGTCCTGGGACAACTCGGCGTGCCGATCGAAGACAAGGGCGCTGGAAAATGGCTGGTGCATGGCGTTTCCGGAAAATTCCGGCAGCCGGCCGCCGACTTGGATTGCGGAAACTCGGGGACGACCATGCGCCTCATGTCCGGCTTGCTCTCCGCGCAGACTTTTCGCAGCCGTCTCGTCGGCGATCCTTCGCTTTCGAAGCGCCCGATGCGGCGCATCATGGAACCTCTCGAACGCATGGGCGCCGGCCTCTCGACCGAGGGAAACGACGGACGACCTCCTCTTGTCATCCAGGGAAATCCCAAACTCCACGCGATCGAATACCTCCTCCCCGTGCCGAGCGCGCAGGTTAAAAGCGCCGTTTTGCTCGCCGGACTCCTCGCCGAGGGCCGGACGACGGTGGTCCAACCCGTCCAGACTCGCGATCACACCGAGCGCATGCTGGCGCATTTCGGGGTTCCGGTGGAACGAGACGGCGATCGTATTTCAGTCCGGGGCGGAACTCTGCCGCGCGCGCGCAACTTTGATGTGCCCGGAGATATTTCCAGTGCTGCTTTCTGGCTCGTGGCCGCTGCGGCGAAACCCGGTTGCCATTTGACCATCGAAGGTCTCGGACTCAATCCGACAAGAACCGGCGTCGTGAAGGTCCTCGAACGCATGGGCGCTCAGATCGGCCTCAGGGATGAAATATCCGGGCCGGGCGAGCCCTCCGGAACCGTGGAAATCCGGGGAGGCGGATTGCGCGGCACGACGATCGAAGGAGCGGAAATTCCCAATGTCATCGACGAGATTCCCGTGCTCGCTGTCGGCGCCGCTTTGGCCAGAGGAACGACATTGATAAAAGATGCGGCCGAGTTGCGGGTCAAGGAATCGGACCGCCTCGCCGTTGTCGCCCATCATCTCAGGGCAATGGGTGCCGAGGTCGACGAACTTCCCGACGGTCTGGTCATCCATGGCGGGCGCCCGCTGCATGGAGCATGCCTCGAGAGCCACGGCGACCATCGCATCGCCATGGCCTTTGCCATCGCCGGTCTTTTTGCCGAAGGTGAAACGGTGATCACGGGGACAGAATGCGTCGAAACTTCTTACCCGGGTTTCGTCGATCAACTCGGGGAGTTGAACCATGACTAAGCCGGCTCTGACAAAAGAGACGGTCGTCATCGCCATCGACGGCCCCGCCGCTTCGGGCAAAAGCACCGTGGCGCGGGAACTGGCCAAGCGTTTGGGCTACAGGTTCCTCAACTCTGGCGACCTTTACCGCGCCATGACCTGGTCGTGCCTGCAAAGCGGCATCGACTGCAAGGACATCTCGGCGGTGGCCACCGCCGCCGGCAACGCGCGAATCAAGGTCGCGCACGAGGGCAACGAGTATTATCCGAAAATCGACGAAGACGACGCGCGCACGCACCTGCGCGATCCCGCGGTCAACGCCAACGTTTCGCCCGTCTCCGCCGTTCCGGCCGTGCGCTACATTCTTTCTGCCGCGATCCGGACCCACGCCCAAGGTCGGCAAACTGTGATCGAAGGACGCGACATCGGCTCCGCCGTCTTTCCCGAGACGCCCTACAAGTTTTACATCGATGCACATCCGCAGGTCCGCCAGCGCCGCCGGCGCAACCAGGGACAAAACGAAGAGATCGCCCAGAGGGACATGATCGATTCCACCCGCAGCACGGACCCACTCACCGTGGCTGCCGGCGCCACGGTCATCGACAGTTCCACCCTCGACGTGAACGGAGTGGTCGGCGCCATCATGGGCCAACTCTGTAGTCAGGGACTGTCCGCCGCTTTGTTATGCAGCAAAGAATGACATTCTGGTATCTGCTCGGCTACTCGCTGAGCAAAGCCCTGGCCAAAACTTTCTTCAATTACCGCGTCATCGGCTCGGAGAACATGATCGAAGAAGGCCCCTGCATCATCGCGGCGAATCACTGCAGTTTTTTCGATCCTCCATTGGTGGGTGTTGCGTGCAAGCGCGCGATACATTACTTGGCTCGGAAATCGCTGCTCGAGTGGCCGGTCCTCGGACCGATTTTTCCCGATCTCAACGTCATCCCTGTGGACCGCAAAAACGCCGACCGCAGCGCGCTGATGGGCGCTATCCGCGTGGTCAAAAACGGCGGCGCTGTCCTGATCTTCCCCGAAGGCACCCGCAGTCCCGACGGCAAACTCCAACCCGCACAACCGGGCATCGGCATGATCGTGGCAAAAACTGGCGCACCCGTTGTGCCTGTGAGAATATCAGGATCTTTTCAAGCATTTCCTCGAGGAGTGATCATGCCACGCATAGTGCCCGTAACAGTTTCCATTGGTTCTGCTATCCATTTCAACAGATATACAACCGTAGATCGCTCTTTCTA
>JAFMJK010000042.1 GCA_017853515.1 Chthoniobacterales bacterium
TACAGAAACCATGGATCGATCCCCGTGATGCCATGGATCTTATCCACACCCCATCCGGCAAGGAGCGCGTGCCGCAGACTGAAAATGCGCTCGGCGGACGGCACGCGAATTTTCTGCTCGAGGGTCGCTTCATCGAGCGAGCCGTCCGGACGCAGCGGCGGCTCGTCTTTGCCATCCGCCCCGAATCCGGCGCGCCCCGTCTCGAGCGACCGCAGCGCCTTCTGCATGGCCTCTTTGAAAGTCCGTCCGATGGCCATGGCCTCGCCAACGCTCTTCATCTGCGTAGTCAGCACCGGATCGGCCTTGGGGAATTTCTCGAAGGTAAAACGCGGCACTTTGACCACGCAGTAATCGATGGTCGGCTCGAAACTCGCCGGCGTCTCGCGCGTAATGTCGTTGCGCAACTCGTCCAGAGTGTAGCCCACGGCCAACTTCGCCGCGATTTTTGCGATCGGGAAACCCGTTGCTTTGGAGGCCAACGCGGACGAGCGCGAGACACGCGGGTTCATCTCGATGACGACCATGCGTCCCGTCTTTGGGTCGACGGCGAACTGGATATTCGACCCGCCCGTCTCCACGCCGATGGCGCGAATGACCGCAAACGAGGCGTCACGCATGGCTTGGTATTCCTTGTCGGTCAGCGTCTGGATCGGCGCGACAGTGATCGAATCACCCGTATGCACCCCCATCGGGTCGAAGTTTTCGATCGAGCAAATGACCACACAGTTGTCTGCCCGGTCGCGCATCACCTCGATCTCGAACTCCTTCCATCCGAGTAGCGATTCCTCGATGAGGACCTCCTTTACCGGCGAGAGGTCCAATCCGCGCGCCACAATCTCCTCGAACTCCTCGCGATTGTAGGCAATCCCTCCCCCGCTTCCGCCCAGGGTGTAGGCGGGACGGATGATGATCGGATAGCGCCCGATCTGCGCGGCCACCGCCCGCGCCTCCTCCATGGTGTGGGCCACGTCGGACTGCGCCACATCCAGCCCGATCTCGAGCATGACTTTCTTGAAAATGAGCCGGTCTTCGCCGCGTTCGATGGCGTCGGCTTTGGCGCCGATGAGTTTGGTCCCCAGACGCTCGAGCGCACCGCTGCGATGCAGGGCCATGGCCGCGTTGAGTGCCGTCTGGCCGCCCAAAGTCGGCAAGACCGCATCGGGCTTCTCCTTCTCGATGATCTTTTCGATGACTTCCGGCGTGATCGGTTCGATGTAGGTCCGGTCGGCGAACTCCGGGTCGGTCATGATGGTCGCCGGGTTGGAGTTGACCAGAATGACGCGGTAACCCTCTTCGCGCAGCGCTTTGCAGGCCTGCACCCCGGAATAATCGAATTCGCAGCCCTGCCCGATGACGATGGGGCCGGAACCGATGATGAGGATGGACTTTAGCGAGGTGTCTTTTGGCATGGCGGGCAGCCCTCCTCTTTAGTTGGCCGGGCCCTCCGGCGCAATGCGCGGCTTGCCCCGGCAAATCGATTCTTGCCCCGCCCGCCACGGCACGCCGAAACTGGAAGCATGGTCGAAATTGAAGTCTACGCCCGCGGCTTGCGCGCACCGGACAGGCTGCTGGGCCTGGATCTGGAACTGGGCGCCATCCCCGGCCTCCGTTACAAAGTTGACGCTCTCCACGACATCATCTTCCTCGAGTCCGATGACCCGGCCATTTCCCTGGAAGAAATCGGGAGCATTTTCCGCAAGCTGGACTTGGAGGCGCGGTTCGTCGGCCAGACCCACTCCATCGCGCAGTCCCAGACCGCAACGCAGGTCATCGGGCCCTAGCCCTGCGCAAAACCGAGCATGTCGCCCGCCCGCACCGCAGGTCACTGGTTGATTTCCTTCACCCGGTATCTCGGCGATCTCACCCTCCTCGCCGCGGAAACCCTGCGCGGGATTTTTCACGGACAAGTCCGCATGCGCTTGATCGTTCAGCAGATCTACGAAATCGGCTACCGCTCGCAACTCGTCGTCCTCATCACCGGTGCCTTCACCGGTGCGGTGTTCGCCACGCAGACCTTCTTCCAATTCCACCGCCTGCAAATGGACACGGCCGTCGGCCCGGTGGTCAGTGTCTCCATGTTCCGCGAACTGGGTCCGGTGCTCTGCGGACTCATGGTCGCCGGACGCGTCGGCGCAGCCATGTCGGCCGAACTCGGCACCATGAAGGTCACCGAGCAAATCGACGCCCTGCGCGCCCTCGGCGTGCACCCGATCGACTACCTTGTCATCCCGCGCTTCATCGCCATGCTGATTTCCATGCCGCTCCTCACCATGGAGTGCATCGCCATCGGCATTGTCGCCGCTTATCTCGTCGCCACGCAGGTCCTCGGGGTGTCCGAGGTCTACTACCTCGACAACATGCTCTATTTCACCGGAAGCCGCGATGTGGCCATGGGACTGATCAAAGGCATGGTCTTCGGCATCCTCATCGTCTTTGTCAGCTGCCACCAAGGCCTCAATGCCCGCGAAGGCGCCGTCGGCGTCGGTCGCGCCACGACCGAGGCTGTTGTCGTCGGTTCCCTTTTCCTGCTCGTGGTGAACTTTTTTCTCACCATGACCCTCAACATCTTTTTTCCCGCGGGCAAGTGAGCCAGCACTTCCACCGCAAAGAGACCATCGCGGTCGACAGTCTCGTCCAGACCATCGGCGGGCAGGAAATCCTCCGCGGCTTCAGCCTGAAGGTTTACGAGGGCGAGACCCTTGTTCTTCTCGGGCGCAGCGGCGGGGGGAAGAGCGTCTTTCTGCGCCATCTCATCGGCCTGATGAAACCGGTTGCCGGCACTATTTCTTACGAAGGCAAAGACATTGCCGTGCTGGAGGAACGCGAGCTTGCCCCGGTGCGCCGCTCCATGGGCATCCTTTTCCAGAACGGCGCGCTCTTCGACTCGATGAACGTGGGCGACAACGTGGCTTTCCCCCTGCGCGAGCATGGGGAAACGGACGAAAAACTCATCGCGGACAAAGTCCGCAAGGCCCTCGCCATGGTCGACCTCTCGGGGCAGGAGCACAAAATGCCGGTGAACCTGAGCGGCGGCATGCGCAAGCGCGTGGCCCTGGCCCGCGCCCTGATCAGCGAGCCCCGTTGCATGCTTTACGACGAACCCACCGCCGGACTCGACCCGATCGTGGCCGACAGTATCGACGTGCTCATCCGCAGGTTGCAGCGTAGACTTGGCGTTACCTCAATCGTCGTCACCCACGATATGAAAAGCGCTTTCGCCATCGCCGACCACATCGCCCTCCTCCATCAGGGGATGTGCTATTTTTACGGAACGTGCGACCAGTTGCGCGAGTCGACCGATCCGGTCATCCGCGACTTCGTCGAAGGACGCTCCCACGAAGTTCCCTGACCCCATGTATAACCGAGATCCGCGCACCGAAACAAAAGTCGGCCTCTTCGTCCTCTTCGGACTCGCCGTGGTTGCCGTGACCGTCGTTTACTTCGGCCGTCTCGGCCAAGGGCTGCAAAAGTTTTACGATCTCGAGGTCGATTTTCCCAATGCCAGCGGCCTCCTCGCCGGCTCGGATGTCCTTCTCGGCGGCGCGCGCATCGGCTACGTGGCCAAACCCCCGCGCGTTCTTCCGGCCATGCAGGGAGTGGCTGTCGAATTGAAGATCAACGAGGAGGTCTCGCTCCCCGCCATGTCGAAGTTCATCATCGGCAGCTCCGGACTGCTCGGCAACCGCTTCATTGACGTGATCGTCGATCCCAAGGCGAACCTCGAAGACATGCTCAAGCCCGGCGCCAAAATCCAAGGCGTGCGCGAAAGCGGGATGGAAGACCTGACCCGCAACGCCAGCGAGGTCATGGCCGACGTCCGCCAAGCCGTCGGCACCTTGAACAAGACACTCGACCGTCTCGATTCGACCGCAATGAGCCAGGAGTCCCTTCAAGATCTGCGCGACACCATCGCCAACCTCAAGAAGGGCAGTGCGGGATTCACCGAGATCGGCAAGGCGGCGGACAATCTCGAAGCCGCCGCCTCCGACGCCCGCAAACTGATGTCCTCCGCCCGCAGCGGCAGCGGCCCCCTGCCCATGCTGCTCAACGACAAGCAAGCCGCAGGCGATTTGCGCGCCATCCTCTCCAATGTCCGCCGCCACGGCGTCCTCTGGTACAAGGACTCCTACAATACCGGCCAGCCTACCCGCTGATCAGGGCGGCGCTTCGAGTCGCGTCCTCGGCATGGGACTCACTTCGTCATTGATGTAGTGAACGATCCGCATCTCCGGGGTCTCGCGCAGGACGGAGGAAAAACGGAACAACTCCTCGAACATCGGAAACTTGCGGTCTCCCAGCGCATCCTTCTTCACCTCGGTAAGATAAAGATCGCGGCAGTAAGGCAGCGCCACGCGGTAAATCTCCGAACCTCCGACGACAAAAATTTCCCCCTGAGTGCGCGCATTCTGCAATCCGCTCAAGTCGCGGATCACCTGCACTCCCGGAATGACCAGCCCGTCCTTCCGGCTCATCACGATGGTCACACGTCCCGGCAACGGCTTTCCGATCGAATCGTAGGTCACCCGGCCCATCAACAAAGTCCCACCCATGGTGAGTTCCTTGAACCACCGCAAATCCTCGGGCAAATGCCACGGAATTTTCCCATCCGCGCCGATGACGCGATTGGTCGCCATGGCGGCGACCGCGATCATACCGCGACGGGCGCCTTGATCGCCGGGTGCGGGTCGTAACCCTCGAGGGTGAAGTCTTCGAAAACAAACTCTTCCAGTTGCTTTCGCGCCGGGTTGAGCCGCATGCGCGGCAAGGGACGCGGTTCGCGCGACAATTGTTCGCGGACTTGCTCCATATGGTTCGAGTAAATGTGCAAATCGCCGAAAGTGTGGACAAAATCCCCCGGCTTGAGTCCCGTAACCTGCGCCATCATGAGCGTGAGCAAAGCGTAGGAGGCGATGTTGAAGGGCACCCCGAGGAAAAGATCCGCGCTGCGCTGGTAGAGCTGGCAGCTCAATTCCCCGTCAGCCACATAAAACTGGAACAATGCATGGCAAGCCGGCAGGGCCATACGCGGGAGGTCGGACGGATTCCACGCCGAGACGATGATGCGGCGGCTGTCGGGCTGTTCGCGAATCAACCGCACCGCCTCCGCGATCTGGTCGACCGCCCCGCCACCGGCGTTGGGCCAGCTGCGCCACTGGTAGCCGTAGATCGGCCCGAGTTCGCCGTTTTCGTCGGCCCATTCGTCCCAGATGGTGACGCCATGGTCGCGCAGATATCCGACATTGGTCTCGCCCCGCAGGAACCAGAGCAATTCGTGGATGATCGAGCGGAGGTGCAACTTCTTGGTCGTCACCACGGGAAAGGTCTCCCGCAGGTCGAAGCGGGCCTGCGCCCCGAACACCCCGATCGTCCCGGTGCCCGTGCGGTCGGTGCGCGGTTTCCCGCGTTCCATGACCAGCTCGAGCAATCGGCGATATTCCTGCACGGCGCGAAAAACTACCCGCCGCCGCCCAATTTGGCCAACCCGGAAACACGGCGCGTTTGCCGCCGCGCCGCGTGCCCGCTACCATCCGCAGCCGTGGAACTCTTCGTCTTGGGCAGCGGTAGCAGCGGGAACACAGCCATTCTGCGCGCCGCGGGGACCACGGTGATGATTGACGCCGGACTGGGATCCCGCAAAACCCTCGCCCGCCTCGATGCCGCCGGGATCGCACCGGGCGACATCGCGGCCATTCTCCTCACCCACGAGCACGGTGATCATGCCCGCGGCCTGCCCGCCCTCATTGGCAAAATGCAGTGCCCCGTCTACGCCACCCGCCTCACCGCCGAGGAGGTGCGCTCGCAGGATCCGCGCAACGAATCAGCAGCGTGGCGCATCTTTTCCTCCGGCAGCACCTTCAGCGTGGGGGCATTCGAAATTACGGCTTTTTCCGTTCCTCACGACGCGGCCGACCCGGTGGGGTTCACCATCCGCGCGGCGGAAGCATCGCTCGCCGTTCTCACCGACCTCGGCCACGTCAACCACTCGGTGATCCACCACGTCACCGGGGTCAATTGTCTTTTCATCGAGGCCAACCACGACGAGGACTTGCTCCAACGCGACACCAAACGCCCGCTCTCCATCAAGCAGCGCATCCGCTCGCCGCACGGACACCTCTCCAACACGAGCGCCGCGGAGCTCGCGGCGCGCTCCGCGACCGACGCCCTGCGCCGCGTGGTCTTGGGGCATTTGAGCCGCGATTGCAACGAACCCGAGCTTGCCGTGTCCGTCGTGCGCGCGGCCTTGGCTGCCTTTGCCGATGTGGAGGTGCTGGCCGCACGCGAGGACGAGACGCTCTTCGTGCGCGGCTTTGCCCTCGCGGTTTAGATGGGTTGCCCGCGCGGCCGGGCTTGTCCCGTCCGACGGGAACAGGCAAGGCCCGTTCCCATGACGCAGGACCCCATCGTCCGTGGCGCCCTTGCTATCGAGTGCGCTCCGACATCTGTACGATATTCTAGGACCGCTGCTTCAAGAGATCGCGGATTTCGCCGAGAAGCTTTTCCTGTGCGGTGGGCTCTGCCGCGGCCGGCTTCGCGGCCTCCTCGCGCTTCAGGGTGTTGATCGCTTTGACCAAAAGAAAGATGGCCCAGGCAATGATCAGAAATTGGATCACGATGGTGATGAAGTTGCCGTAATTGAGCGTCGCGGCCCCTGCCTCCTGCGCGGCCGCCAACGTGGCGTAGCTCTTGCCGTCGAGGCTGATGAAGTGCTGGCTGAAATCAACTTTGCCGAGGAGCAGACTGATCAACGGCATGATGAGGTCGTCGACGACCGAGGTGACGATTTTTCCGAACGCGGCGCCGATCACCACGCCCACGGCGAGATCGATGGCATTCCCCTTGGCGATAAATGTTTTGAACTCTTGAAGCATAGTCGTGCAGTTTGTCCGCAATCTTCAGATCCAGACCAGCCGAAATTCCCGTGAAAATTCCCGCCGTAATTATCTTTCTCCTCTCCGCCGCCCTGCAAGCCGCCGAACCACTCCGCGTCGGCATGGAACTTTCGTACCCTCCTTTCGAAAGCATCGGACCCGACGGCCAACCGCAAGGCGTCAGCGTCGAGATGGCCCGGGCCCTGGCCGCCGAACTCGGCCGCCCGCTCAAAATCGAAAACATTCCTTTCACCGGACTGATCCCCGCCCTCAAGTCGGGCAAGATCGACCTGATCATTTCCTCCATGACCGCCACGCCCGAGCGCGCCAAGGCGGTGGCATTCTCCGATCCCTACCTCACCACCGGTCTCGGAGCCCTCGTTCCCGCCGCTTCAAAAACGACCGGGTTGGCCGACATCGACCAACCCGGCAACACGGTCGTCGTGCGCCAAGGCACCACCGGCGAGGTCTTCGCGCGGAAGCACCTGAAGAATGCCCGCCTTCTCACCCTGGACAAGGAAAGCGCCTGCGTGGTCGAAGTGGTCCAAGGCAAAGCCGCTGCCTTCATCTACGACCAGATGTCCGTATTTCAGAACAGCAAGCGCAACCCGGATACCACCCGCGCCCTCCTCGCTCCGCTGCAGACCGAATCTTGGGCCATTGCCTTGCGGCCGGACGACGACGCCCTACTCGCCGCGACAAATGGCTTCCTCGCCAAATACCGCGCCGACGGCGGCTTCGACAAGCTGTCCAGCCGCTTCCTCGCCGAGGAGAAGGCGGCTTTCGCCGCACAGGGCATTCCTTTCTTTTTCTAGCAGGACACGAGCACCTATGGTGGACCGCGCCGTCCCGGCGCGATAATCCCGGTCCAAATCGTGCCGGGACGGCACCGGTCATCCTAAGCGGACGGCGCTAGCGCTTCACCAGCACGGCTGCCCCGCGCGGCGGCAACGCGACCTTGAGGCCGTCTGATCCAGCCTCGCCGACCACTTTGCCGGAGAGTCGATCCTCCCAAGCACCACCTGCCGGAAACGCAGCCTCCTGCAATTCCTCCGAATTGTTCAAGACAACGATGACTTCCTCACCCTCGAGCGCGCGCTTGAAAGCGTAAAGCTGCCTGTCGTCGTCGATCAGGATCGTCTCGAAACTTCCCGTGCGCAGCGCGGGCAACTCATTGCGCAAGGCGATGAGCGTTTTGTAGTGAGCCAAAAGCTCGCGATTCACCGCCACCTTGTCACCCGCTTTCCTCCGCGAACCGTCCGGCAAGGTCACTTCGTCTTCGTAATCCATGTCCTCCCATACCATCGGTTTGCGGCAATCCGGGTCGTTCGCCCCCCACATGCCCACCTCATCGCCGTAGTAAATCATCGGCGCGCCGACGTAAGTCATCTGCAGGACGGCGAAAAGTTTTTGCGATTCCAATTCCTTCTCCGTCGGCTTGCGCGGATCGTATTTCCCGTTTTCCACCTTGGAGAAACCGAAATAAGCCTGCCAGTTGCTCGACTCTTCGTTGTCGCGATTGACGATGTGGGATCCGATGCGATCCGTGTCGTGGCTGCCGAAAAGATTCTGCTGCACCTCGGCCACACCCGCCGGAAACGCCTCGCGCAACTCGCGCAATCTCCGGTCGAACTCGCTTGTCTTGATCCGCTTCTTTTCGTCGGCAAAATAATCGGAGCAGGCAAACGCGAAGTTGTAGTTCATCACCGCGTCGAATTCGTCGCCTTCCAAATACGGGGCCAATGCGGGGACGGGGTCGATCAGCTCCGCCGTGACGTAGGCCTCGGGATTGGTCTCTTTGACCACCTTGCGCCACTTCTTCCAAAACGGATGGCCGACGCAAAAAGCCACATCGAGGCGCCAACCGTCGATGCCGTCGGACGGATCCCCGTCTCCGTCCGGATCCATCCAGCGCCGGGTCGACGCGAAGATGTAGTCGCGCGGACCCGCCACGATTCCCTCCTCGTCCTCGCGAAACTCCGGCAAAGTGTGATGCCCGAACCACCCCTCGTAATCGAACTCGGCGCCGGTCTTTTCATCCCGCCACGAGTTGACCATGAACCAATCGGCATACGGAGAGTCCTGCTGATTTTCCCTCACGTCTTTGAACGGCCAACTCGTCCAACCCATGTGATTGAACACGCCGTCGAAAATAACGCGAATACCCCGCGCGTGAGCTTCTTTGACCAGCTTGAGCGCAAGCTTGTCGGCCGACGTCCAAACCCACGTCGCGGGATCGCCGGGCGTTTCCTTCGCCATCATTTCGCGGTCACCCTCCGGATCCGGCCCGAAGTTCGGGTCGATATGATGGTAACTCAGGCCGTCGTATTTGTGAGACGAGGGCGAATCGAAAACCGGGTTCAGGTAAATCGCGTTGATCCCGAGATCCTGCAGGTAACCGAGCCTGTCGATAATGCCCTGGATGTCCCCTCCATACCGGCGCCGTTGAATCAGGGCGTGGAAGGGCCAGCGATCCGACTTTTCCCACGGTTGCCGCCTGTACCAGTCGGATGTCCACGGATGGATCTGCCAGTCCGCATCCGGCTCGTGCGGATACGCCGCCTCGATGTCTTTCTTCTTGGGATCGTTGGATGCATCCCCGTTCCGGAAACGCTCGGGAAAAATCTGATACCAGACCGCGTGCTTGGCCCACTGCGGCACGAACTCGGCGGTCTCCTCGGCGGCCTGCGCGGGAACCGTTGTCGCAGCGGCGGCCATCGAGAGGAAAAGGACGAGCAACCGCATCCTCCCGGATCAGCCCTGCAGTTTCCTCGCCGCCTCGAGAATGGCGTCGGTGCTGATCCCCAATGTCTTCATCACCGTTCCGCCGGGAGCGCTCAGCCCGAAACGGTCGAGGCCGATGACCGCGCCACGAGGCCCGACGAATTCATACCAAGGCTGAGTCACCCCCGCCTCGATGGAAATGCGCCGCTCGCACGCGGGCGGCAGAACCTCGTCGCGATAGTCTTGCGACTGCCGCTTGAACCGCTCGAAGCAGGGCAACGAAACCACACGCACACCGGCGCCCAGCTTTCCCGCGGCTTCCATGGCCCACTGCAACTCGCTACCCGTGGCAAGAAGGATGAGATCCAACTTCGCGGACTCTTTGCGTGCGATGTAACCGCCACGGAAGACGCCTTCGCGCGCCGCCTGCTCCGGAATTTCCCGCAGGGTGGGCAAATTCTGGCGACTCAAAGCCAACAACGTGGGTCCGTCCGCACGCTCGAAAGCCGCGGCGAAGGCGCCCGCGGTCTCCGCCGGATCTGCCGGACGAATCACGTCCAGATTCGGAATAGCCCGCAGCGCGGCCACCGCCTCGACCGGTTGGTGCGTCGGACCGTCCTCGCCCACGCCGACCGAATCGTGCGTGAAAATATAGACGACCGGGAGGTGGGAAAGCGCGGCCACGCGGATCGAAGGACGCGCGTAATCCGAAAAAACAAGAAAGGTCGCCCCGCTGGCGCGGAAGATCCCGTCGTAGGCGATGCCGTTGAGAATGCCGGCCATGCCGTGCTCGCGGATCCCGAAACGGATATTGCGTCCCGCATGATTGCGGGCGTCGAAATCGCCGCCGTCTTTGATGTAATTGAGCGTCGAGCCGTGCAGGTCGGCGCTGCCGCTGATGACCAGAGGCATGGCCTTGGCCACGTGCTGCAGCACCTCGCTGCCCGCTTTGCGCGTGGCCACATCGGGCGCATCGGCGGGATAATCCGGGATGCACTTGAGAAGCTCGGGTGTCTTTTTGGCCAACGCATCCTCCAGCTCCGTGGCCAAGTCACGGTTGGCTGCTTTCCATGCGGCAAAGCGCGTCTGCCACGCCGCATAAGCCGACTCCAAATCGGCCGCATGGCGCGCGAAATATTCCGTCACCTCCGCAGACACATGGAACTTCTCCTCCGGCAACCCAAGGCCCTTTCGCGCCGCCTCGGCGAAGGCCACTCCGCCCTCCCCGTGCGCCTTGCTCGTGCCCGCCACCTCGGGAATACCTTTTCCGATCAGCGTTTTGGCAATGATCAACTGCGGCTTGCCCTTGCCCGCTCTCGCATTTTCGTAAGCTCCGAGAAATTCCTCCATGTTCTGACCATCCACTTCCTGCACACCCCATCCATAGGACTTGAAACGTGCCCCCGTATCTTCGCTCTGCGTGAAGAGCGCCATGGCATCCAACGTCACGTTGTTCGAGTCATAGATAAGGATGAGATTGTCCAATTGAAGGTGACCGGCCAACGAACAGGCCTCGCTCGCCACCCCCTCCTGCAGACATCCGTCGCCGGCCAGACAGACCACCTTGTGGTCGAAGATGGCGTGTTCCGCCGTGTTGAAACGCGCCGCGCTCATCATCCCGGAGATGGCGAAGCCCACCGCGTTGGCCACGCCTTGGCCGAGCGGACCGGTCGTTGCTTCGACCCCTGGTGTTTCCGCGAATTCCGGATGCCCCGGGGTGATGCTGTGCAGTTGGCGGAACTTCTTCACTTGGTCCAGCGGGACGTCATACCCCGCGAGATGCAGCCAGGCGTAAAGAAACATGCTTCCGTGCCCCGCGGAGAGAATGAACCGGTCGCGGTTGAGCCAGCGCGGTTCCTTCGGATTGTAATGCAGCGCGGCGCCGAAAAGAGCGGCTCCGATTTCCGCGCAGCCGAGCGGCAGCCCGAGGTGACCGGATTTGCAGGCGGCAACGGCATCGATGGCGAGACCGCGGGCATCGCGCGCGGCCAGAGTGAGAACTTCGCGGGGCATGGACATAGCCCGCCTTTTTCGCCGCGCCCCCCCGCGCACGGCAAGCAAACTCTGGGAATTCTGATGCACAGCAAGGCCTTTTGCGCCAAACTCCCCCGCCGGAAAATGAACCAAGCAACCATCCGCGTCCCCGCCACCAGCGCCAATCTCGGCCCGGGCTTCGATTGTCTGGGCATCGCCCTCGATCTGCACAACCGCGTCAGCGTGGCACGCGGAGCAAACGGGCAAACCGACCCCATGGTCATGGAAGCCGCCGCGGCCTACTTCCGTCATTCGGGGCGCGAGGGGTTCGATTTCTCTTGGTCGATCGAGGGCGATATCCCCCGTTCGCGCGGTCTGGGCAGCAGCGTGGCCGTGCGACTCGGCATCCTGCACGGACTGAACGAAATCGACGGGCGACCGCTAGACGCCGGCACCCTCTACCGACTCTGTGCCGATCTCGAAGGGCACCCGGACAATGCCGCTCCTGCGGCATTCGGCGGATTTACCGCTGCGCGGCCGGACGGGATCTACTTCCGTTGCGATATCTCCCCCGAGTTGCGCTTCGTTCTTCTCATCCCCGATCACGAGATCGACACCGATTCCTCGCGCGGCGTGCTTCCCGCCGAGATCAAGCGCGCCGATGCGGTCCGCTCCGTCGCCAATGCGGCCCTGATCACCGCGGCTTTTGCTTCGCGTGATTATCACCTGCTCCGCGGCTCTGTCCGCGACTGGTTGCACGAACCTTACCGCGAGAAAACCAATCCTCACCTTCGCCCCGCCGTCGAAGCGGGGATCGGTGCCGGCGCCCTCGGCGGCTATCTTAGCGGCTCCGGTTCTGCCGTCTGCTGCATTGCCTTGGAGAATCCCGAGCGAATCGCCGAGGCGATGCGGACGGTCTTGCCCGCCGCCCGCACCATGATTCTCGGCGCCGACAACACGGGCGTCCGGGCCGTGAACTGATGCGCGTCGTCCTCGAGCGCTTCGAACGCTACGCGGTCGACGTTATACTCGAGCGCAAGGAAGGCGGGCGCGCCAACGCTCTC
>JAFMJK010000043.1 GCA_017853515.1 Chthoniobacterales bacterium
CGCGTCCAGCGGATCGCGGTGTCGGCCAAGTCGGTGAAGCCGGTGTCGGCACCCGACATGGCGGCCTGCTCGTCGTGGTTGCCTTTGATCACGGGGCAGTCGAGGGCGCGCACCGTCTCGATGCAGGCCCCGGGATCGGCGCTGTAGCCTACCAGGTCGCCGAGACAAATGTAATGCGTGCAGCCTTGGATCTGCGCATCGGCGAGAACCGACTGCAAAGCTTCCAAGTTGCTGTGTATATCACCGAACAGGGCGATGCGCATGGTGGCGGAAGCAAGATTCGGCGCGCCGCCGCCTCTTGGCAATTCCGATTGCGATCAGCGCGGGTCGCGGACGCGGGTCCGGAAGATCGCGAACCGCCGGATCAGGGATGGGCCGGGATGGGCTGCATCTCGCCTCTGGCCATGCGTGTCTGGTAATCGTCCCAGCTCATTTTTTCGCGGCCGGTTTCGATTTCCGCCATGGTGATGCAATCGTCGACCGGGCAGACCAGCGAGCAGAGGTTGCAGCCGACGCAGTCTTCCTCGCGGACTTTCGGAACGGGTTTGCCGGGCACGCGGCCGGGGCCGAGCCCGTAGGGCGCGGGATCGACGAGGTCAATGCACTGGTGCGCGCCGTCCTCGCAGGCGATGTAGCAAAGGTTGCAACCGATGCACTTGTCGTAATCGATGCGGGCGACACGTTTGTAGTGCAGGTCGAGGTATTTCCAGTCCGAGAGATGCTTCACCGCGGCGCCGGAGAACTCGGCCACACTCTTGTAGCCCTTCGCGTCCAGGTAGTCGGAGAGTCCCTCGTTCATGTCCTCGACGATGCGGAAGCCGTAATGCATCACCGCGGTGCAGACCTGCAGGCTGAGCGAACCGAGCGCGATGAACTCGGCCGCATCGCGCCAGTTGCCGATCCCGCCGATGCCGGAAATGGGCAGTCCGACCTCGGGGTCGGCGGCGCAACTTTGCACCATGTTCAAGGCGATGGGTTTGACGGCCGGTCCGCAGTAGCCGCCGTGCGAACTGAGGCCGCGCACGTAGGGCTCGGGGGTGAGGGTGTCGAGATTGACGTTGGTGATGCTGTTGATTGTGTTGATCAACGAAATGGCATCGGCCCCGGCGCGCTTCGCCGCGCGGGCGGCGTAGACCACGTTGGTGATGTTCGGCGTGAGTTTGACGATGACCGGGATTTCAGCGGCTTCCATCACCCAGCCGACGATGGTTTCGGCCACGTCGGGGTTTTGCCCGACGGCCGAACCCATGCCGCGTTCGCACATGCCGTGCGGGCAGCCGAAATTGAGTTCGATGCCGTCCGCACCGCAGTCGGCGGAGCGTTTGACGAATTCGTGCCAGCGCTCGCGCGTGTCGACCATGAGCGAGGCGATGACCGCGTGGTTCGGCCAGCGGTCTTTGACTTCCTTGATTTCGCGAAAGTTGGTCTCGGGCGAGCGGTCGCTGATCAGTTCGATGTTGTTGAAGCCGATCATGCGCTGTCCGCCGAGGTTCAGCGCGGAATAGCGCGAGGCGACATTGACGATGGGATCGCCGATGGTTTTCCAGACCACGCCGCCCCATCCGGCTTCGAAGGCGCGGTGGGACTGGTAAGCGGTGTTCGACGGCGGACCGCTGGCGATCCAGAACGGGTTGGGGGATTTGATTCCGGCGAAATCGATGGAGAGGTCGGCCATGAGAGGAAGTGAAGGATGAGTGGGAAACTGGAAACCTGAGTTATTTGGCCATCGCGGCGAGGAGTTCGGGAACGCGGATGGGTTTGTTGAAGCCGGAGCCGGTGGCGCCGCCCTTGATGCCGTGGCGGGAGGGTTGGACGGGTCCCACCACTGTCTCCTTGGTGAGAAACGCGTTGATCCCGCGCGCGGCTTTTTTGCCCTCGGCCACGGCATTGACCACCTCGCGTCCGCCATTGGCGCAGTCGCCACCGACGAAAACTTTCGCGAGGCTCGTTTCCATCGTCTCCGGGTTGTGTTCGACGCGGCCTTTGGCATCGAGTTTGAGTTTGGGAAATAGTTTGGCCAGGACACCGGTTTGTTTTTCCTGTCCGACCGCCTTGAGCACGAGATCGAATTCCTCTACCCACTCGGAACCCGGGACGATTTCCACTTTGCCGTCGCGCAATTCGGTCTTGGCCAGGCGGAGGGCTTTGACGTGTCCGTTCTCGGCGAGCACTTCGGTCGGGATGGTATGGAAGTGGAAGGTCGCGCCGTCGTTCTTGGCCAACTCGTATTCGAACTCGTAGGCCGGCATGTCGTCCTCGCCGCGGCGGTAAATGATCGAGGCTACGTCGGCGCCGAGGCGTTTCGATTGCGTGACGGCGTCGATCGCCGTGTTGCCGCAGCCGAGCACGGCCACCCGGCGTCCGACCGGCACCTCATGCAGCGGACGCGTGTGGATCCACTCGATGAAGTCGAGGGCATCGACCACCTCCGGAAGATCTTCACCCGGTATACCGAGGCGATTGGCCCCGCCGAGACCCAGACCGACGAAGATGGCGTCGAAATCCTTTTCCAAATCCGCGGCGGTGATGTCTTTGCCGATCTCCACGCCGTATTTGAACTTCACGCCGAGGCGCTCGATCATCTTCACCTCGTCGAGGCTGATCTGCGGGGGCATCTTGTAATAGGCGATGCCGTAAGTATTGAGTCCGCCGCCGGCTTTCTTTTTGTCGAAGACCGTGACCTCGTAACCGAGTCGGGCCAATTCGGCCGCGCAGCCGAGACCGGCCGGTCCGGCGCCGAGCACGGCGACTTTCTTTCCGTTCTTTTGCTTCGGAGCTTGGAGCACGTCGATGCGGTGCTCGAAAACGTAATCCGTGGCATAGCGTTGGAGGCGCCCGATTTTCACCGGGTCGCCTTCGAGATCGAGGACGACGCAGGCACCTTCGCAGAGCACTTCGGTCGGGCAGACGCGCGCGCAGCTTGCGCCGAGGACATTGGCCGTGAGGATGGTGCGGGCCGAGGCGACGGGATTCTTGTTGGCGATTTTTTTGATGAACGACGGGATGTCGATGCCCGTCGGGCAGGCCATGATGCATGGGGCATCGAAGCAGAAGAGGCAGCGGTTCGCTTCGATCAGCGCTTCCTGCGGAGCGTAGCGGGGCTCTTTTTCCGCCATGTTGCGGGCGGCCGTCTCGGCATCGAGAAGCGGTTGAATGGGCATAAGACGACTTGGTTGCCGCCGCGCGCAGATTGGGGAGAACGCGAGACTCCTTTCGAGAGTAGAACTCGCGGCGATACCCGCAAGATCAAAAAGCGCTTTTTTTCCGAGGGCGAGGGCGCACAATCGCGGCATGGCCAACGGCTTGAATCCCCGGCGGACGATCGACGAGCTCAAGGAATTGCGCGCGTTGACCGGCGACGAGAACGGCGCGCAACGGGTCGCTTTCACGCCGACTTGGACAAAAGCGCGCGAGTTTTTGAAAAAGCGTTTCGAGGGATTGCCGGTGGAGATCCACCACGATGCCGCGGGGAATTTCTGGGCGACGCTGCGCGGCGGGAGCGAGAAGGAGCTTCTCATGGGCGGGCACATCGATTCGGTGCCGAACGGCGGATGGCTCGACGGTTGCCTCAACACGCTGGCCGCTGTCGAGGTGATGCGCCGCATCCACGCGCAATACAACGGCAAGCCGCCGGTCACCGTGCGCGTGGTCGATTGGGCCGACGAGGAGGGCGCGCGGTTCGGCAAGAGCCTTTTCGGTTCCTCGGCTTGCTCGGGCAATCTCGATATGGACGAGGCGCGGGGGCTGACCGACAAGGACGGGATCAAACTTCCCGACGCGCTCAAGAATGTCGGCATCGATTTCGAGAAGGTCAAAGACAGCGGCAAGGAACTGAAAAATGCCGCGGCTTATCTCGAGCTGCACATCGAGCAGGGGCCGGTGCTGCTCGATATGAATCTGCCCCTTGGCGCCGTGCTCGGGACATTCGGCGTCGAGCGTCATGCCATCACTTTTCACGGTCAGGCCGCGCACTCCGGGAGCACACCGATGAATCGCCGCAAAGACGCCTTCCTCGCCGCGGCGCGGATGAGCCCGGAAGTTTACGAAATCGCCAAGCGCAGCGGCATGGGAGTCTGCACCATCGGTTCCTGCACGACCAAGCCCGGCATCGTGACCAGCGTGGTCGAGGACTGCCGCCTCACGCTCGACCAGCGGCATCTCGACGCGGACAAACTCGCGAAGATGCACGCCGAGGCGAGAGAGGCCAGCGAACGCTTCGCCAAGGAGGGCGGATGCACGGTGGCCTGGGATCGCATCTGGCACATCGCGCCGGCGCCTTTCCATCCTGAGTTGATCGACTTTTGCGACGAAGCGGTGAAGGAAACCTGCGGCGCGTCGCACCGTCTGCCGTCCGGCCCGCTCCACGATGCGGCGGAAGTCTGCATGGCCGGAGTGCCGACTGTCATGATGTTCGTGCAGAGCCTGCACGGCATCAGCCACAACAAAATCGAGGACACCAAAGAGGAGCATCTCGAAATGTCCGTCGCCGCGCTCGACCGCCTCGCGGAAAAAACCATGGCCTGGATCAAGTCGAAGTCGTGACGCCGAAACTCGCCGAGTTGAATTCCGCGACCGAGGACGAATTCGTTCGCGTGCTCGGTCCGGTCTACGAGCACTCGCCGCATTTCGCGCGGCGCGCGGCGGCGCATCGTCCGTTCGCCGACCTCGAGCACCTGCGTCACGCCCTCCAGCAGGAGGTGAACCACGCCCCGGAGTCCGAGCAGATGGAACTGGTCAAAGCCCACCCGGATCTGGTCGGGCGCGCCGTGCTCACCGCCGAATCGCAGGGCGAACAGGCGGCGGCCGGCTTGACTGATTTGTCAGAGCAGGAGGTGGAAACCTTCCGTCGACACAATGCGGCCTACCGCGCGAAATTCGGATTCCCCTTCATTATCTGCGCGCGGATGAACAAAAAGGACGCCATCCTCGAGGCTTTCCCTCGGCGCTTGCAAAACGATGCGGGCACAGAAAAGAAAACCGCGTTGGACGAAATCCACAAAATCGCCGCGCTGCGGCTGCACGACATCCTATGGGAAAACTGAGCACACACGTCCTCGACACCGCGAACGGCCGACCCGCCGCCGGTATGAAAATCGAACTCCGCCGGGCGCCTTCCGGCGAGGTGATCAAGACCCTGACCACGAACAATGACGGCCGAACCGACGAACCGGTGCTCGGTCCCGAAGAGATTGTTGAAGGCGACTACGAATTGACTTTCCACGTCGGCGCCTACTTCGGCGAAGCGAAGTTTCTCGATCTCGTGCCCGTCCGCTTCCGCATCGCCGATGCCGCGCAAAATTACCACGTGCCGCTGCTTTGCTCGCCGTGGAGCTACTCGACGTATCGCGGGAGTTGAGTGACGTGCGTTATGTGGACAAACGCAGAAGGCGGAGAAAAGGTGAAGACGCGTGGTGTTTCTTTCGGTAGGGCCCGCCGGCCCGCCGGGCCGCTTGTCTTTTGGTCGTGCAGCGGACGGCTGGAGCGAGCCGTCCCTATCGCGTCGACGATTCAACTTACGGTCCAATGAGCAATTCCTCTGCGCGCTCCGCGGTTTCTTCACTCGCCCGCCAAGTCATGCGGCGCTGCGATGAATTGGGCCGTGTCAGCGAGGAAGAGGGCCGTCTGACCCGCACCTTTGCGTCGCCAGCCATGCGCGGAGCGAATGCACTGGTCGGCTCTTGGATGCGCCAAGCGGGTCTGACGGTGCGCGAGGACGCGGCTTTCAATTTGATCGGACGCCTTCCCTCGGCCGAACGCGGCGCCAAGTCCGTCATCATCGGCTCGCACCTTGACACGGTGCGCGACGCGGGCAAATACGACGGCCCTCTCGGTGTTCTCATCGGCGTCGCGGTGGCAGAGAAAATGCGGGGACAAAATTTGCCGTTCCACCTCGAGGTCGTCGGTTTTTCCGACGAGGAGGGCGTGAAATACCAGACGACCTACCTCGGAAGCCGCGCGATGTGCGGTCTGCTCGCGGCCAAAGACCTCGGTCGCATCCGTGAAAAAGGAATCGCGCGGGCGAAGCGTGCCAAGAGGGAGTTTCTGGCCTATTTGGAAGCACACATCGAGCAGGGCCCGGTGCTCGAACACGTCCGCGCACCGGTCGGCGTGGTGTCCGATATCGCGGGCCAGACGCGAATCCGGGCGGCTTTCATCGGACGGGCTGCTCATGCCGGGACCACGCCGATGAATTTGCGGCGCGACGCGCTGTGC
The DNA here is from genome assembly GCA_017853515.1 of Chthoniobacterales bacterium. Lineage (GTDB taxonomy): Bacteria > Verrucomicrobiota > Verrucomicrobiia > Chthoniobacterales > JACTMZ01 > JACTMZ01. The sequence goes on from JAFMJK010000043.1 coordinate 6,214, forward strand.
GGGGTGGCGGAGGTGGTCCTTGCCGCCGAAAAGGCGGGAGTCATCGCAACCGTGGGTCAGTGCGCCGTCGAGGGCGGAGCGAGTAACGTCATACCCGGCCGCGCCACCTTCACTCTCGATGTGCGCGATGTGAAAGACGCCAAGCGTCGCGCCGCCTGCGGCAAGTTGCGCAAAATCGCTGCCGCCGTGGCCAGGCGGCGCGGTCTCGCGCTCGAGTGGGAGATCGTGCAGGAGACGCCGACCGCTCCCATGGATGCCGGGCTCACTTCTGTGCTTCGCCGCGCAGTTGGTTCGAGAGTCCGAACGATGGCGAGCGGTGCCGGGCACGATGCGGCAGTGATGTCGAAAGTCTGTCCCGCCGCCATGCTTTTCGTCCGTTGCAAGGGCGGTGTAAGTCACCATCCGGACGAATCGGTGAAGGAATCCGATGTGGCGGTCGCACTGGATGTTCTTGCGCGGGCTGTCCTGGAATTGGCAAAGCGCCATGGCTGAAGCCGACCTGATCATTCGCGGCGCAACCGTTTGCCTGCCGGACCGCATGGCGGTGGCTTCGGTGGCGGTTGCGGACGGAAAAATTTGCGCCGTCGGCGGGGAGCTTTCCGCCAAGCAAGCGCTCGATGCACGCGGGTTGCTGCTCATGCCCGGTGCGATCGATGCCCACGTGCACTACAACGAGCCGGGCCGCACCGAGTGGGAGGGGTGGGCCACGGGCACGCTGGCCTCGGCGGCCGGCGGGGCAACCTGCGTGTTCGAAATGCCGCTCAACGCGTTTCCGCCGACTCTCGATGCGGAAAGTTTCCGCGCGAAGCGGGCGGCCGCCGAGGCTTCGTCGGTTCTCGATTTCGCACTGTGGGGCGGGATCACGCCGCTCAACCTCGACAAGCTGTCCGAGTTGGCCGAGTGCGGGGTGATCGGCTTCAAAGCTTTCATGTGCTCGAGCGGCACGCCGGACTTCGAACGGTCGGACCTGACGACTTTGCGCGCGGGCATGAGGCAGGCAGCGCAACTCGGATTGCCCGTCGCGGTCCACGCGGAAGACGAACCCATGATCGCCCGTCTCGTGGCGGAAGCGAAAGCGGCGGGCAAGGTTGGCGCGCGCGATTACCTCGCATCGCGTCCGATTGCGGCGGAAGTGGAGGGCATTCGCAACGCGTGCGACATCGCGGGCGAAACCGGATGTCGTTTGCACATCGTGCACGTGAGTTGCGGCGAGGGGATCGACGCCATCCGCGAAGCGCGTCACCGCGGGGTCGACGTCACTGCCGAGACATGTCCGCATTATCTCGCCTTCAACGAAGACGATGTGGTCGCCATCGGCGCCCCGGCGAAATGCGCGCCGCCCATCCGCGCCGAGAACGTGCGTGCCGACATGGTGGCGCGTGTCAAGCGGGGCCAGATCGATACGCTCGGCACGGACCACTCCCCGTGTCCGCCAGTGATGAAAGAGAGCGACGACTTTTTCCTCATCTGGGGCGGAATCATGGGTGCGCAGCAATTTGTCGGGCCGCTCTTTGCCGCGGGTCTGGATGCCGCGACCATTGCGAGCCTGACCGGTCCGAACGTCGCAAGGCGCTTCGGTCTCGAGGGTCGCAAAGGCTCGATCGCGGTCGGCCATGATGCCGATCTCCTGCTGCTCGACCCGAAAAAGGAACATGTTGTCACGTGCGGGGAACTGCTGACCCGGCACCGCTTAAGTCCTTATGCGGGCCGCACTTTCCCTGTTTCGGTGCACAGCGTCTGGGTGAGGGGACAGCCCGCCTGGTCGGCGGAAGGCGGCCGCGGCCCCTCGCGTGGGCGCCTCGTCGCGGGTCCTCGCGTTTTGTAACATTCTTGCCCCTTGCCGCGTCTACGGTGCACGGGGAGAATCGGTCTCATGGGCGGTTCCCCCCGCAAAGCCTCGGCCGGCACGGCTCTGCGCTCCGCTTTGGCCAAATTGCTCCGCGAAACGGAGCGGGCGTTGGAGTGCTTCGATGACGACCCGTCCGAACGCGCGCATTTTATCCGCACCCGCGTGAAGCGGTTGCAATCGCTCTCGCGCCTCGCGCCGAAGGGCGCGTCGTGGCGTGAAATGTTCCTGCCGCCTTGTCGCGAACTGAAGGATCTCTTCGCCGAAATGCGCGATGCGAAAATTGTGCGGGCGCTCGCCGAGAAATACGCGCCGGGCGAAGCGCGGCATCTGCGCGCCGCCGCCCGACCCGACCTCCGTCGCGCGGCGCATCTCGCCGAGTTCGCTGCCGGGGTTTTGTCCGATTACCCGTCATGGAAGACGATCGAATGGGAAATGATCGCCGACCGTGCCGTCGGGACCTACCGCGCGGCGCGCAACGGATGGAAAGAAGCGCGACGTTCCGGCGCGCCGGATGCCGCTTTCCATGAATGGCGGCGCCGGGTGAAGCGTCTGCTTTACCAATGCGAATATTTGGGCGGGCGCGCGCGATTGGTCCGGCTGACCGGCCGCGTCGACCGTCTCGGCGAAACACTTGGCGAAATCCAGGATGTCTGCATGGCGGAGGTTTGGATCGGCGATCACGTCGGCAAAGTCCCCCGTGATTTGCCGCGGAGCAAAAAGATGATGCGTCGCCGCGCGCTCGAGCAGGGCGGAAAACTATTCGAGGCCAAGCCGCGCGACTTTCGCAAGATGCTGGGCTGACGCCGCTTTCTGCTCGTCAGGGGTCAAGAGACAGGTCCATTCTTCATCACCATGATTCCGACCCCTCTCGGTGCCAGCCGCACGACAGTTCGCCCCCTCTACGCGCTCATCGCGCCGGACAGCCATGTTCCCGGTGTCGAGCCGGGTTGGACCAAATCGGTGCCGTTCGTTTTGGTTTCCGCCGGCATGGGCGCCCGGATCGTAGAAACGCTCTACGTGATGGAAGAGGGCGGGCGCGGCACGGGCGAGACCGGGGATGGCGAGCACTTTTATTACGTGGTCGAGGGCGGTTGCACGGTCAACGGCCACGACTTGTCTCGTGGCGGATTTGCCTATCTGCCGCCTGGCGAGAAATTTGATGTTGCGAGCAAGTCGGGAGCGAGAGTTTTGCTTTTTGCCAAGCGCTACGAGGCGCTGGCCGGAGCCGGTGCGCCGAAAGCGCTCTTTGGCGACGAGAAGAAAGTCAAGTCGGGGCCCTTCCTCGGCGATCCGGCCGCGCAGTTGCAGGCGCTCCTTCCCGACGACATCGCCTTCGACATGGCGGTGAATATTTTCACCTACGCGCCGGGCGGAACGCTGCCCTTTGTCGAGTGCCACATCATGGAGCATGGCATGCTCATTCTCGAGGGCGCCGGTGTCTACAAACTCGGCGATGATTGGCATCCGGTGGAAAAAGGCGATGCGCTGTGGCTCGCGCCGTATTGCCCGCAGTGGTTTGTCGCCATGGGCAAAACGCCCGCGCGCTACATCTATTATAAAGACGTCAACCGCGCGCCGCGCTTGGGGTGATGTCCGCCGGTCTCCCCGAGGTGGATTCCGCGCTTTTGCAGAAGCGCATCGATGAGTTGGCGCTCATCACCGAGGCCCAGCCGCCTGTGGTCACCCGCGTGCTCTTTTCCGACGCCGATCTGCGCGGACGCGATTATATCCGCAAACTCTGCGAGGAAGCGGGACTAAGTGTCCGCATCGATGCGGTGGGCAACATGTTCGCGCGTTGGAAAGGATCTGCACCCGATGCCCCGGCCGTGGCCACGGGTTCGCACACCGATGCGATTCCCAATGCGGGGAAGTTCGACGGCGTGGTCGGGGTGCTCGGAGGCCTTGCGGCCATCGAAGCCTTGCAGGACGCAGGCTTCAAGCCGATGCGCTCGATCGAGCTCATCGTCTTTACCGCGGAAGAACCGACGCGCTTCGGCATCGGTTGTCTTGGATCGCGCATGCTGGCGGGGGCCATCCCGCCGGAAAAAGTCGCCGCGCTGCGCGATCCGGAAGGCGCGTCGCTTGATGGACTCCGTGGACGCGCGGGATTGAAAGACGCGCTCGAGTCGGTTGTCCTGCCGAAAAAGTTTTATTCCGCCTTCGTCGAGTTGCACATCGAGCAAGGGCCTCTGCTCGAACAGCAGCACATTCCCATCGGCATCGTGCAGGCCATCGCCGGTCCGAGCGCCTATCGCGTCCGCATCACGGGCGAGGGCGGGCATGCCGGTGCCGTGCTCATGCCGGGACGTCGCGATGCCTCGCTCGCTGCTTCCGAGTTGGCGCTGGCCGTCGAGAGGGCCGCGCATCAATCCGGAAGTCCGGACACCGTGGCGACAACGGGCAAATGGGAAGTCTTCCCCAACGCGATCAACAGCGTGCCGTGCGATGTCATGCTCGAGATCGATTTGCGCGACACATGCCTTGAAACGCGCGACCGAGCCTTGCTGCTCATGCGGTCGGCATCGGATGATATCGCAACGCGCCGCGGGGTGACAATTGTCTGGGAGGAAATCAACGCGGATCCGCCCGCGGACGGAGATCCGCGCACCATGGAGATCGCTGAGGACGTCGCCCTGAAACTCGACCTGGCCACCGCGCGCATGGTCAGCCGCGCTTATCACGATTCGCTTTTCATGGCGCGGGTGTGTCCGACCACGATGATTTTCATTCCCTGCCGGAACGGTTACAGCCATCGTCCGGAGGAATACAGCGACCCGGCGCACATCGCGGCAGGCGCCCGCGTGCTGGCCGGAACGCTGGCCCGACTTTCCCATGAACCCCCTTAATATCTCGTGTTTGTCCGTTGGTAGGGCCCGCCAGTTCAGCGGGCCGCTGCATGGATTCGAGTGGTGTGCGGACGGCTGGGCCAGCCGTCCCTAGCGGTCGAGGAACGGAAAAAATCTATTATGAACAAAGGCATAGAAATCAAAGGTCACCACCAACCCGGGCAGGAGCGCGTGCTCACGCCGGAAGCGATGGAATTTATCGCCGGATTGCACCGCGAGTTCGACGGCGAGAGGCGGCGTTTGCTCCACGCGCGTATCGAGCGGCAGAAACGCATCGATGCCGGCGAGACGCCCGATTTTCTCGCCGAGACGGCACACATCCGCGCCGACCATTCGTGGAAGGTCGCGCCGGTTCCGTCCGATCTGCAGGATCGCCGCACGGAAATCACCGGTCCGGTCGACCGCAAGATGGTGATCAACGCGCTCAACTCGGGCGCGAAGGTCTTCATGGCCGACTTCGAGGACGCGACTTCGCCGACCTGGGCCAATGTCATCGCCGGTCAGCTCAACCTGCAGGACGCGGTGCGCCGCACGATCACGTTCGAGGGCGGGGGCAAGAGTTACAAACTGAATGACAAGACGGCCACGCTCATGGTGCGTCCGCGCGGATGGCACCTTGTGGAAAAGCATTTCCTCGTCGACGGCCAACCGGTCAGCGGCGGCCTGTTTGACTTCGGCCTCTATTTTTTCCACAACGCGCTGGCCGCGCTGGAGCGGGGGACGGGTCCGTATTTTTACCTGCCGAAGATGGAGAGCCATCTCGAGGCGCGCCTCTGGAACCGCGTGTTCGAGCATGCGCAGGACGCGCTGGGTATCCCGCGCGGGACGATCAAGGCCACGGTGCTGATCGAGACGATTCTCGCCGCTTTCGAGACGGACGAGATCCTTTACGAACTGAAAGACCATTCAGCCGGACTCAACTGCGGGCGCTGGGACTACATCTTCAGCTTCATCAAGAAATTCCGCAACCGTCCGGGATTTGTCATGCCCGAGCGCGCGCAGATCACCATGACCGTGCCGTTCATGCGCGCGTATTGTCTGCAGGTGATCAAGAATTGCCACCACCGCGGGGCGCATGCCATGGGAGGGATGGCCGCGCAGATTCCGATCAAGAGCGATCCGGCGGCCAACGAAGCGGCTATCGCCAAAGTGCTGGCCGACAAGGAGCGCGAGGCGAGTGACGGGCACGACGGCACGTGGGTGGCGCATCCGGGCCTGGTTCCGGTCGCGCTGCAAGCCTTCGACAAACACATGCCGACGCCGAACCAGATTTTCCGCCAGCGTGACGATGTCAAAGTCACGGCCGGCGAATTGGTCGCCGTGCCGCAGGGCACGATCACGGAAGTCGGGCTGCGCGGCAACATGAGCGTGGGCACCCAATATTTGGCGGCTTGGCTCGGCGGCAACGGATGCGTGCCGCTTTACAATTTGATGGAAGACGCCGCCACCGCGGAAATCTCACGCACGCAACTTTGGCAGTGGATGCGCTACGGTGCGAAACTCGATGATGGGCGCGTCATTACGCCCGCGCTTTACGACGAGTTGCTTCCGCAAGTCATGGCCAAGATTGAAGAGGAGGTCGGCGCGGAGCGTTTCGCCAAAGGTCACTACGCGAAAGCCGCCGAGCTTTTCACCAAGATGTCGAAGAGCGCGGACTTCGAGGAGTTCCTCACGTTGCCGGCCTACGATCTGATCGACTGATCGCGGATTC
>JAFMJK010000244.1 GCA_017853515.1 Chthoniobacterales bacterium
AACTTTGGCGCGGGTTCTTCTTCTTGATTTTCTGCAACTCCACCACGCCGCGGCTTTTCAGGTAACCGTTGCCCGTTTTCGCGTAGATCGGGTCGGCACTGAACTGATCCTGGATGGCCAAACCCTCGCGCAGCACACGCTGGAAAACCGGATTCTTCAGCATCTCCGGATCAATAGCCGGCTTCATGGCCGTACTATACCACTGCCTCCTCTTTCATGCAAAGACCCCATCGGACTCCTCTCGGCCAAATCTGCGGCTTCCCTTCTTGCCCGCGATTGACACCCCGATCACTCCTCAAAGAAACTGGTCCGATGCCAGTTTTGCATTTCACGAAAATGAACGGCGCGGGCAACGACTTTGTCATGCTCGACAACCGTGACGGATCGCTCGCGCTCACCGACGCCCAGATCGCGCGCCTCTGCGACCGTCATCGCGGCGTCGGCGCGGATGGACTGCTTCTCGTCGAGCGGCCCGAAACGAAAGCGGATTTCCGCATGCGCTACTACAATGCGGACGGGCGCGAGGCGGAGATGTGCGGCAACGGGGCGCGCTGCTTTTCGCGCTTTGTGAACAAGCTTGTTCCCGCCCGTGACGGAAAGGTGAGCTTCGAAACGCCTGCCGGCATCATTTCCGCGACGCTGCAAGGCGACCAAGTGTCCCTCGCCATGAGCCAGCCCGGGCCGTTCTCCGACGGCGTCGAGCTCGATGCCGCGGGTGAAAAACTCACCGTCTATTCGATCAACACCGGCGTTCCCCACGCGGTTGTCCTGGTCGACGACCTCGACGGCACCGAAGTGCATCAAATCGGTGCGGCCCTGAGGCACCATCACCATTTCCAACCGCGCGGCACGAACGTCAATTTCGTCGGCCAACTCGGCCCGCAAAACCTCGCCATCCGAACATACGAACGCGGTGTCGAGGCCGAAACCCTGGCTTGCGGCACCGGTGTGGTGGCGAGCGCACTGACTGTGGCGGCACTGACCGGCGCCGAATCCCCCATCCGCGTTCTGGTCAAGGGCGGCGACACGCTGAGCGTCGATTTCCTGCGTTCAGGCGAAGGCTTTTCCCACGTTGTCCTGACCGGCCCGGCCGATTTTGTCTTTGAAGGCGAGATCACCGTCTAGTTCACTCTCTCCATGTTCGCCGGCACCTACACCGCCCTCATCACGCCATTCCGCGACGGCAAAGTCGACTACGACGGTTTCCGCAAGCTGATCGAAGCCCAGATCTCCGGCGGCGTTGATGGCATCGTCCCGGTCGGAACCACCGGCGAATCGCCCACCCTCTCGCACGAGGAACACCGCGATGTGATCAAGGCCGCGGTCGAAATCGCCGCGGGTCGCGTCAAAGTCGTCGGCGGGACGGGCTCCAATTCGACCGACGAAGCCGTTGCCCTGACGCTGGACGCCGAAAAAGCCGGGGCCGATGGCGCGCTGATCGTCGCCCCTTACTACAACAAGCCCTCGCCAGAAGGCCTCTACCGCCATTTCCGCGCGATAGCCGAAGCGACAAAGCTTCCCATCATCCTTTACAGCATCCCTGGACGCTGCGGCATCGAGATCGGTGTGCCCGTCGTGGCCCGTCTGGCCAAGGACTGTCCGAACATCGTCGCCATCAAGGAAGCCGGCGGCACCGTCGAGCGCGTCAGCCAGTTGCGCCAAGCAGTGCCCGAAACTTTTGCAATCATCTCCGGCGACGATTCTCTCACCGTGCCTTTCATTGCCGTCGGCGCAGTCGGAGTGATCAGCGTTGCTTCCAATGTCGCCCCTGCCCAAGTCAGCGAACTTGTCCGCGCGGCGCGCGAAGGCCAAATGACCCGCGCCGAACAGCTCCACCGGCGCCTCTACCCGCTTTTCAAAAACCTTTTCATCGAGAGCAATCCTTCTCCGGCCAAATACGCCCTCTCCCTCACCATGGGCCTGTCGCCCGAACTGCGGCTTCCACTGGTTGAAATGTCCGGGGAAAACCGGCAAATCGTCCGCGCCACCTTGGCCGACCTCGGCCTCTTGCCATGAGCCAGCCGCTCCGCCTCTGCATCCACGGCTCGAAAGGCCGGATGGGCCAGGCTCTCATCCGCTGCGCCGCCGAAGATCCCGAACTTCGGGTCACCGCCGAGGTGGACACCGGCGACGACTTCGCCGCCGCTTTGTCCGGGTGCGACGCCGTCATCGATTTCTCCGCCACGCACATCACCCCGCAAGTCGCCAAAGCCTGCGCCGACGCGGGCAAGGTCCTGGTCATCGGCACGACCGGACACGAACTCGCGGAGCGCGAGCAGATCAACAAAGCAGCGCAACGAATCGCCCTCGTCTTCTCCCCGAACTACAGCGTCGGAGTGAACACCCTGTTCTGGCTGACGCGCAAAGGCGCGGAGATCCTCGGTCCCGGCTTCGATCTCGAAGTCGTGGAAATGCACCATCGCTTGAAAAAGGATTCCCCCTCGGGCACCGCGCGACATCTGGCCGAGATCCTCACCGAAGTCCGCAAGCTCGACTACGCCGAGGCCGCGCGCCACGGCCGCGCCGGCATCGTCGGCGAGCGCACCAACGACGAAATCGGCGTCCACGCCATCCGCGGCGGCGACGTCGTCGGGGATCATACGGTGATCTACGCCGCTCCCGGTGAACGCCTCGAACTCACCCACAAAGCCTCCAGCCGCGACACCTTCGCCCGCGGCGCCCTCCGCGCCGCCAAGTGGGCGAGCAAACAAGCTGCGGGTCTTTATGACATGCAGGACGTCTTGGGACTGAAGTAAGACCAGACCGGAAAAGGATCTGGACTGTCGAACAAGCTTTTGAGGGTAGGGACACGCGGCTCGCGTGTCCGT
>JAFMJK010000245.1 GCA_017853515.1 Chthoniobacterales bacterium
CCAGCCGACCCTACCGAGGGGTGTGAAAAGTCAAAAAACTTTTCGTGATTGGTATCAGTTGATCGCAGTGGCGATCGGTCTCCGTCCGTCGCGGCGGACTCCGGCTGGCTCTACGAGCCGGAGGTCCGCTCATCCCTGCCTCAAGTAACAAAGTTTAAAATCTTTTCCTGTCTGGCAAAAAGACGCTCGCTCAGGAGTCATTTTTACTTTTGGCAAAAAGTAGAAATGTGGTAAAAAAGCCCCTTATGGCTAACAATGACCGCGGTAGGGCAAAGTTGGCCGGCGGCTTGGCGAACCACCGCCGGATTGAAATGATCAGGCTCCTCCAAATCAGGGGCAACCTCTGCGTCGAGGAACTCGCGAATGAGTGCGGGGTGCAAGTGTCCACCGCATCCGAGCACGCCAGGCGCCTCCACGAGGCAGGCCTGATCAAAAAGAAAGCCGAAGGACGCCGCGTGCGGCTTTATCCAACGCGCCGGGCGACCACGCTGCTGAGCACGATCGATTTACTCTGGGACAGTTCGCCCGACTGATGTCATTTTTACTTTTTGCCAAAAGTAGAAGTGACTCTTTTGGGGGTGTTTGTCGCTGAGTTATGACGGCAACGGAGAGTATGCCGGGAACCGGACAGCTAGTTTGGGGGAGTCCGCTGGTCGAGGCTGCCCAGATTCCGCCCGCCAAGCTCAAGGCGCTCGAGGGCGAAGGACTGCAGACCGTCGGCGACCTGCTCCGGCATTACCCGCGGCGACACGAGGACCGCAGCAAGTTCCCCGCGTTTCCAGGCCCGCCTCCGGAGAACCCGATCTGCCTGCGCGGAATCGTCGCCGAGACAAAAATGATCCATTTCGGGCGACGCTGCCAATTCCTTCTCACGCTCTCCGAACCGGCGACGGGTGCAACGGTGCGCTGCCGATGGTTCAACCTGCGCTACCTCCCGAAAATCCTCCAAGCCGGGCAAGACCTCGTCATCTACGGCCGACCCCGCGCCATGAAAAAAGGCGGGCTTGTCCTCGATCACCCCGATTTCGAAGTGCTCGAAACCGACGCGCCGGACAGCGCATTGATCCACCTCAACCGGATCGCGCCCATCCATCCATCGATCGGCCCGTGGAGTCCGCGCGCACTGCGTCGTCTTCTTTTCGAGATTCTCGCGCGCCTGGACGACGGAAGCGTTCCCGCACCCGGTGCGGCGGCCATCCGCGAGATTCATTTTCCTTCCTCCGCGGAGAAACTCGAAAAAGCGCGCTCCGCCCTCGCCCGTGAAGAACTTTTCGAAATGCAATGCGTGCTCGCGCGCCAACGCGCGCGTCAGAACGCCGGTTCGGCTCCGGTCATCACACGCGACGGGAAGTTGCTCTCCGCCTTCGTCAAAAACATGCCCTTCGCCCTGACCACGGCGCAAAAGCGCGTGCTCGGGCAAATCTTCGACGACCTTGCGCGCGGTTGTCCGATGAACCGGCTGCTTCACGGCGATGTGGGCAGCGGGAAAACCATCGTTGCCGCCACGGCCATGCTCGGAGCCCTTGCCGCGGGACACCCGGCTGCGCTCATGGCACCGACGCAGGTCCTCGCGCACCAGCATTACGAAAATCTCCGCAAACTCTTCGAGCCGCTGGGCATTCCCGTTGTCCTTCGCACCGCGGCGCGCAAAGAGAAATCAGCCGCCGCAGGCCCGCGCGTCGTCATCGGAACCCACGCCCTGCTTTTTTCTCCGGAGACAGTCGGGAATCCCGCTCTCGTTGTCATCGACGAGCAGCACAAATTCGGCGTGCGCCAGCGCGCCAAACTCTCCGCGCAACAACCCCACCCCCACGTGCTCGTCATGTCGGCCACGCCGATTCCGCGCACCCTTGCCCTGACGCTTTACGGCGATCTTGACCTGTCCGTGCTCGACGAAATGCCGCCGGGACGGACACCGGTGAGAACTTTGGTGCGTCCGCATGAAAAACTCTCCGAGGCTGCGGACTTCCTGCGCAAACAGCTGGACGAAGGACGTCAGGCCTATCTCGTTTACCCGGTGATCGAGGAGGGCAAGCGCAAGGAACTCAAAGCGGCGGCGACGGAATTCGAAAAATGGCAGAAGCTGCTCGCGCCGCACCGCTGCGCACTTCTTCACGGACGGCTCGACGCAGAGGACAAGGAATCCGTCATGACGGCTTTCCGCGCCGGCGAAATCCGCGCGCTGATCAGCACCACGGTCATCGAGGTGGGCGTCGATGTGGCCAATGCCACGGTCTTGCTCGTGGAGAACGCGGAACGGTTCGGCCTGGCCCAACTTCACCAGTTGCGAGGACGTGTGGGGCGCGGCCCGGAGAAATCATGGTGCGTTCTCCTCGCCGGCAAAGATGCCGAAGAGAAACTCGATCGTTTGCAGATTCTGGAAAAAGCGTCCGATGGTTTCACCATCGCCGAAGCGGATCTCGAATTGCGCGGCCCGGGAGATTTGCTCGGAACCGATCAGACAGGGCTCCCGCCGATCCGTCTGGCCAAGCTTCCGCGTGATTTGGCACTGCTCGAGGACGCGCGGGCCGAAGCGCAAAGGCTGATGACCGAAGATTCCGAACTCTCCTCGCGCCCCGACCTGCAGTCCCGCCTGGCCTTGTGGGAAAGACGCCTTTTTGCCGGCGTGGCCTGAGGTTGTAGCGGCGCTCTGCGAGCGCCGGAACCTCCATCTCGGAAAGGCACCGGCGCTCATAGAGACGCCGCTACAAAAGGAGATCTCTGCGGTATTCCAGTTCGTGAATCTCTCCGGCATAGGGCCAGTCTTCTGCGCGAAAAACCAAGCCCGCCCGCAC
>JAFMJK010000246.1 GCA_017853515.1 Chthoniobacterales bacterium
CGCCGGATTGACCGGCCTCGCGCAGAGCGGGCTTGAGAGCACTGCCGATGGCGCCGGCGAGTCCTTCGGCCGCACCCGAGGGCATTTGCGAGGGCGCGCCTTGGCCGGTTGCGCCGGTCAGCGCGCCAAGCAGACTTTCAAGGTCCGATTTCTGGGTTCCGGCTTGCGGGTCTTGGATGGAAGAGACGAGGACGTCGAAGAAGTTCATGGGAGAAAAAAATTCGGCGTTCGTCCGAAGCGTGTCAAACCGGCTTTTTCCCGCACGACGAGCAATCTCGAACTTGTCCGATCCGGCGCGCTGGCCTACTCCAAACGGCATGAAGTGGGAAGGGCGCCGACAGAGCACCAACGTGGAAGACCGCCGTGGTGTGAGTCCCGCGGGCCGGACGATTCTGGGCGGCGGATTCGGGCTGCTCTTGATCCTGGCCCTCGCCCTTTTCACCGGAGCCGATCCGCTGCAATTGATGAGCGAGTTGGCTGTCGAGCCGGGAGCCGTCCAGACGCGGCAATCGGCGCCCGCGCCGGATGACGATATCAGCAGGTTCGTCGGCACCGTGCTGGCCGATACAGAGGATGTTTGGGGAGAGTCCTTCGCTCGCTCGGGCCGGCGCTATACCCCGCCGCGGTTGGTTCTTTATTCGGGCGTGACGCGGGTGCCGGGCGGTATGGCGCAGGGTGCGTCGGGACCTTTTTATCTCCCGGCCGACCAGACGGTTTATTTGGATTTCTCCTTCTTCGAGCAGATGCGGCGCCAGTTCGGTATGCGCGGCGATTTCGCGGCGGCCTATGTCATAGCGCACGAGGTGGGACACCACGTCCAACAGCAGCTCGGCCTGACCGACAAAGTCCACCGGCTGGCCGGCCGCGTGTCGCAGGAGGAGTTCAACCGCATGTCCGTGCGGCTGGAGTTGCAGGCGGATTTCCTCGCCGGCGTCTGGGCCTATCACGCGCAGCAGCGCTGGGATATTCTCGAAGAGGGAGACATCGAGGAGGCGATCAATGCCGCCGAGGTGGTCGGCGATGACCGGTTGCAGGAGTCCACGCGGGGCTATGCGGTTCCCGACTCGTTCACCCACGGGACGGCGGAGCAGCGCCGGCGATGGTTCCTCAAAGGCTTCCGCTCCGGACGCCTCTCGGAGGGCGACACCTTCTCCATTCCCTACAACCAGCTGTAAAATCACCGCGTTGCCGCCGGTTGCGATCGCCATTGCCAGTGTGCGTCAGCGCCGCCAAGCTGGACATTATGAAACCTGCTTTTGCGCTTTTCGCGTTGTTCTGCTTCCTCTGCGCGGTCCCCGTCGTTCCGGCCTCCGGGCAAACCAAGCCGGTGCTCCTGGTCATGACCAGCCACGACAAACTCGGCGACACGGGGAAACCGACCGGCTTTTTCCTCGGGGAATTGACACACCCGCTCGAGGTTTTCGAAAAAGCGGGCATTCCGACCGAGTTCGCGTCGATCAAGGGCGGAGAACCGCCGGTCGATGGATTGGAGCTCGAGGATCCGGTGAACGCGCGTTACTGGAACGACAAATCTTTCCGCGAAAAGCTGTCCGCGAGCAAGAAGCTGTCGGACATCGACCCGGCGGATTATGCCGGAGTTTTTTTCGTGGGCGGCCACGGGACCATGTGGGATTTTCCCGACGATGCTGCCGTGCAAAAGGCCGCGCGCGAGCTTTACGAGGCGGGAGCGCCCGTCGGCGCGGTGTGTCACGGGCCGGTTGCGCTGGTCAACGTCAAGTTGTCCGGCGGCAAATATCTTATCGATGGCAAAGAGGTCAGCGCGTTCACCAACGAGGAAGAAGAGAAAGTTGGACTGACCAAAGTGGTTCCTTTCTTGCTGGCCACCAAGATGGAGGCGCGCGGGGCAAAACATTTGCCGGCGCCCGATTTCGAGAAAAAGGTCGTGGCCAGCGGAAATCTTGTCACCGGACAAAACCCGGCCTCCGCCGCGGGCGTGGCGCAGGAGATGGTGAAGCTGTTGCAAGCCAAGGACTGAGTTGCCGCGGTTGTCTCCCATGCCGAACGAAGACGGACGCGAAGTTGCCCTCGTCACGGGGGCGGGGAGCGCGCAGGGAATCGGCTTCGCCGTCGCGCGCGCATTGGCGCTGCGCGGCGTGCGCGTGGTCATCACCTCGACAACCGACCGCATCCATGAGCGTGCTTCCGAGTTGCGTGCGCTTGGCGCCGACGCGCATGCCTCCGTGGCGGATTTGTGCGACGAACTCGCGGTGCGACGCCTGGTCGACGAGGCCCTCGCCTTCGGGGGACGGATCGACATCTGCGTGAACAACGCGGGCATGGTCCAAACGGGCGGAACTCTCCGCGAAGCGCTTCTCGAAGACTACGACGCAGCCGATTGGAGCGACGCTCTGGGCCGCAATCTCACCACGTGCTACCACGTGACGCGCGCGGTGCTGCCGGTCATGAGGTCGCGCCGTTACGGACGGATCGTGAACGTCTCCTCGACAAGCGGACCGGTGCAGGCTTTTGCCGGTGACGCCGGCTACCATGCGGCGAAGGCCGGCGTGGTCGGGTTCACGCGCGCCGTGGCGCTCGAAGCGGCGGGCGAGGGGATCACGGTCAACGCGGTCGCCCCGGGATGGATCGCCACGGCTTCACAGACCGTTGCCGAAGCCGAAGCGGGACGCGCCACGCCGGTCGGCCGCAGCGGCACGCCCCGGGAAGTGGCATCTGTCATCGCCTTCCTCGGCTCGCGCGAGGCCTCCTATGTCACCGGCCAGCTCATCGTCGTCGATGGAGGCAATTGCCTGCCCGAGAGATGA
>JAFMJK010000247.1 GCA_017853515.1 Chthoniobacterales bacterium
CGCAAGGAAACCATTGTCCGCTCCGTGGCCGACGCCCTCGCCGTCATGCCCGACGACCCGAACATCATCTGGGTCACCGGCCCCTCCAAAACCGCCGACGTCGAAGGCATCCTCATCCAAGGCGTGCACGGCCCCGGTGTGCAGGGATGTTTGCTGGTCTGACTCACCGCTGAGCTGGCGGAAGCAAACGTTCCGCGTCCGGCGCCAGTCTGCCTCGGCCGCGAAACTCGAAACGCAGGACGCCTTGCACGTTCGGGTTTTTGGCGATTGGCAAACGGTATGCGCCTGACCCGCCGCCGCGGGTGTTTCCGGTCTTTTGACCGCATCGCATTCAGCGCTTGCGCCCCTCAAGTAACACATGTAACCGAAGCTTCTCCCGCCCTTTCCTCCCGTGAAGAACTCCTCCTCCAAAGTTTACACCAGCACGATGATCGCGGCCCTCGGCGGGCTGCTCTTCGGATTTGATACCGCCGTCATTTCCGGAACGACCGACGCGCTGCAGAAGCATTTCGGCCTGAGCGAAGCAATGCTCGGCTTCACCGTGGCCACGGCGCTGATTGGCACGATCTTCGGTTCGATCATGGTCAGTCGTCCCTCCGATCGGCACGGGCGGCGCAAGGTGCTGCTGGTGCTTGCGCTGTTTTATTTGATCTCGGCGATCGGCAGCGGTGTGGCGTGGGATCTGTATTCTTTCTGGTTCTTCCGTTTCCTCGGGGGCTTGGCCGTGGGCGGCGCCTCGGTGGTCTCTCCGATGTATATCGCGGAGATTTCCCCGGCGGACAAACGCGGCCGCTTGGTCGGGTGGCAGCAGTTCAACGTCTGCCTGGGCATTTGCCTCGCGTATGTCTCCAACTTCCTCGTGGTCAAAACGGGGTGGTTCAGCGCCGATGTGGCCAGCTTCATGGCGGCTTGGCGCTGGATGTTCATGGTCGAGGCGATTCCGGCAGCGGCTTTTCTTTTTCTCATCGCTTTTATTCCGGAAAGCCCGCGCTGGTTGGCCGAGCAGAAGCGCACGGAGGAGGCGCTGGGTGTTTTGCGCGAAGTCGGGGCGTCCGATCCGAAGGCCGTGCTCGACGACATCATGGAATCGATGCACCAGCAGTTCGACACGGTGCACGCGAAATTCTGGCAATCCAAATACGCATTGCCCATCACGGCGGCTATCGCGCTGGCCGTTTTCAACCAGCTCTCCGGGATCAATGCGTTGCTTTACTACGCGCCCAAAGTTTTCGCCCTGGGCGGAAGCGATCCGGATCTGGCGCTGCTGCAATCGATTCCGGTCGGCATCATGCTGGTCATCTCGACCACGCTGGGCATGCTTCTCATTGACCGGATCGGACGCAAGCCGCTGCTCATCATCGGATCCTTCGGCATGGCTGTCTTTCTGGCTTTGGCCGGCTTCCAATTCATGGCCAAGCCTTCGGGCGAGGTGTCCAACTCGCTGATGTGGCTCTTCATCGGGTATCTGCTTTTCTTCGGTCCATCCACCGGTGCGGTGATCTGGGTTTACATCTCGGAAATCTTCCCCAATCGCGTGCGGGCCAAAGGCCAATCGCTGGGCAGCTTCACGCACTGGTTCATGGCCGCGGTCGTGTCGCAGGCTTTTCCCGTCGCGGTCGCGTTGCCGTGGATCGGGGCTGGAGCGAGTTTTCTTTTCTTCGCGATCTGCATGGTGGCTCAGGCCATTTTCGTCTGGCGGGTGTTGCCGGAAACCAAAGGCGTTTCGCTCGAAGGCCTGCAGAAAAAACTCGGGATCGAGTAAGCTTGCGCTGCGGACTTGCGGCGCTGACGTTCTGGGCGCCGCGCGAGTCCCGCTGAATCACCTCTGCATCTTCTCACGAGTTGGCCTTTCCCGGTCCTGTTCCTTCCGCTTCTTGCTGCCGTCGCGCTGGCCGAGAACCGACCGGCCTTCACGCCGCGAATGAAGCTTTCTGCATGACCTTGGCCCGGGCGGCAGGTCTCGATGCGGTCGAGACGCAGTGGCTCATGATCGGGGCGACGCCGTGTTTGTTGGCCCGTCGTTACGACCGCGAGGTGGCACCCGATGGATCCTTGTTGCGCATTCACCAAGAAGACTTCTGCCAAGCGTTGGGCGTGCCGCCCGAGCGCAAATACCAGACCGAGGGCGGGCCTTCGCTTGCGGATTGCTTCAACCTGCTCAGGCAATGGTCCACGGCGCCGGTCGTGGATATCCGGAGTTTTCTCGACGGTGTGATTTTTGCCGCACTCACCGGAAACGCCGATGCGCATGCCAAGAACTTCTCGTTCCTTTACCGCGGCGCCAGTCACCGCATGGCCCCGCTTTACGATCAAGTTTGTACGCTGGTCTGGCCGGAGTTGTCCGCCACGCTCTCCATGAAAATCGGGGCAGCCAACTCGCTGCCCGAAGTTTCGCCGGAACACTTCCGCCAACTGGCCGCCAAGGCCGGTCTCGGCTGGCCCATCGTCCGAGAGCGATTGGCAGAGCTGACTGCCGGGCTGGAAAAGCTATTGGACAGCGATACCCTGGATCTTGCGCCGCACGCGGTTCGCCTGAGCGAGCAGGCGCGCCAGGTGGTTTCATCGCGCACGGCGCGGATGCAGCGGCTTATCGGCTGAAGGTCCCGGGCGCAAATTCGCCCCCGCGGCGGGTGCGGCCGCGGTCTGATCACGCATCGCTGTCTTTCCGCACGGATTCGCGTGCAGGCGGATGTGTTGTGTTATAAGGGGATTGGTCTCGCTGTGCTCGACCTGTGCTTCGCGCTCGAACTGCGTTCT